>JBJOHQ010000472.1:0-3893 GCA_046047595.1 Planctomycetota bacterium
GCGACGCCTTCACCAAAGAGAAATACTGGCAGCGCGGGCATCACTTCCTCGGCGGGCGCCGACAACGCGCCGCGATCGAGCCGATGCGTGCGACGCCGCTCCGCCTCCGCGAGCTCAACCATCACGGGAACGCTTGTCTTCACACCAGCGCGCTCAACCTCAAGTCGTGGCGCGTCGTCATCGCGATCGACATCCGCAGTCTGATTGAGATACGCGAGGAACTGGTAGTACTCGCGCTGCGGAATCGGCTCGTATGGATGTCCGTGACACTGCACACACTGAAACGTCACGCCCATGAACGACTGCCACGTCGTCGAAACGCGATCAAAGACCGCGGCCATGCGGAACTCTTCGTTGTCGGTTCCGCCTTCGGTGTTCGTGAGGGTGTTGCGGTGAAACGCGGTGGCGATGCGGTCGTCGTCGGTCGCGTTTGGAAGGAGATCGCCCGCCAAAAGTCGCACGGCAAAATCGTCGTACGGCATGTCGCGATTCAGCGCGTCGACCACCCAATCGCGCCACGCCCAAATGTCGCGGCGCGCGTCTTTCTCGTAACCCTGCGTGTCGGCGTACCGCGCCAAATCAAGCCAAATGCGCGCGAAGCGCTCGCCATAGGCCGGACTCGCAAGCAGCACATCCACAAGTTGCGCGTAGCCCCCGTCGGTCGGGTTCGCGAGATACGCCGCGCGCACGGCCTCTTCAGGCGGCAGGCCCGTCAAATCAAGCGCGACACGACGCACGAGCGTCTCCGCATCGGCTTCGAGTGTCGGCTCAAGACCCGCCTCGCCAAGCCTCGCCAGCACAAATCGATCGATGTCGTTGCGCGGCCACGCTGCGAGCATGCTTGATGGCGATGTCGATGGCGATGTTGATGGCGCAATTGATGGCGATGTTGACGGCGACCAACGCGGCGGCTCGGGTGTCGTGCGCGGCGCGAACGCCCAGTGCGTTCCCCACGCGGCGCCTTCCGCGATCCAACGACGAATGGTCGCGACTTCTTCGAGTGAAAGCCCAGCACCATCCGGCGGCATGCGCTCATTGAGGTCGCTCGTCGAAACGCGCGCGAACAATTCGCTCTCGAGTGGCCTGCCGCCAACCACCGCGCGGTGGCCCGAACGCAAGAGCGAGCGAACCGACGCTTCATCGGAAAGATTGAGCCCCGCCATCTCGCGCACACCACCGTGACAGCGCAAGCAGTTCGTTGCGAGAATCGGCAGGACGTCGTCGGCGAAACTCACGGGTTCGTCTGCGCGCGCGCGCGACGCTGCGCGCTTGCCAAGCGGAAGTTCGATCCGCAACGCCAAGGTCGCCGCGACAAGCGCAGCCAGCATGGCGAGGATCAGCGGAACCCGCGTGAACATGAACAGAAGAATAACGCGAGACTCCGAGAATCTACCTCGCGATTTCACCACAGATTGGCGGAAGCGTCGCGCTGCGCCTGCGCATCGTGCGGGCATCGCGCTGAGGGACTCCGTTTTGGACGGCCGTTCCGTTATTCTGTCGCAATGACAGGTCACAGCACCGAAGCGTTCAACATCACCTCGGAAGGGTCAGAGAACCCGCGAGTTGTTGTGCTTGCAGGCAAACTCGATGCGCTCTCCCAAGTGACGGCAGAGCGCTTCCTTGAGACGGTCGTTGCCAACGGCGCGACACACGTGGTGCTCGATTGCACCGCCCTTGAGTTCATCTCAAGCGCAGGAGTTCGTGCGCTGCTCTTTCTCGTCAAGCGCGTGAAGCCCCTCGGTGGAGCCGTCAGCGTGTGCGCGCCGAGGCCCCACGTTCGTCAACTCCTTGAGTTCAGCGGGCTGAAAGCGATTCTCTCCATCAGCGCAACTGTCGACGAGGGGCGCGCCGCACTCTCGCGGTAGGCGATGCCGTCATGACGCCTCGCCCCTTCTCGTACCCAAGTCCGAATCCGAGTGCCTCATCGATATCCGCATCCGTGCCTTCACACGTGCTCGTAGGTTTGTCGATCGATGCGAGATTGCGTTGGTGCCGATCCGCTGACGTCGCCATGATCAACGAGCCACTGACTCAAGACGCAAACATGGCGCGAAAGGCTGCAGCACGTGGCCGTGCATGAGTCCATTCCGCTCCTCCTCGCAGGGCTTGTCTTCTTCTTCCTCGGCCTCGATGGAGTGAAGACGAGTCTGAAAGGGCTCGCGTCGCGATCGATGCGTCGGCGCGCGCATGCGGCCGTCTCAAGTCCGTTGCGCGCCGCGGTCCTCGGCGTGACCTTTGGCGCGCTGAGTCAAAGCGCCACCGCGGTTTCATTTCTTCTCGCAGGACTCGTCTCCGCGCGGCTTTTGTCGTTACGGCGCGCGCTCTCCGTGGTCGCTTGGGCAAATCCTGGAACCGCGTTCTTCGCGTTTCTTGCCGCCGTCAATCTGAACATCGCCACGATGTGGCTGATCGGGCTTGCAGGGCTCGGACTCCGAAATCGAAAGCTCAAGTCGATCAACAGCATTCTGGGCGCGATCGTTGGAATCGGATTCCTCCTCTACGGGCTCACCCAACTGAAGCGCGCCGCCGCGCCGATGCAAGAAGCCGAGTGGTTTGCATCCGTGAGCCTCGCGCTCAATAGTTCCCTTCTCCTCTGCTTCATCGCCGGCGCGCTGCTTCGCGTGATTATTCAGAGTTCAAGTGCGATCGTGGTGATCCTCATTGCGCTCTGTGGAAAGGGTCTGCTTGGCGTTGAGCAGGCCATGATGATCATTCACGGGACAGGTATTGGTATTGGGCTCTCGGTCATTCTGCTCGGCCAAGGGCTGCGCGGCGAATCGTTGCGAATCGCATATTGGCAAGCGATCATCAACGCTTGCTCCGCGATCATGATGGGTATCTGGATGCTCATTGCGGCAGCAGATCTTCTGCCGTCGCTTCCAGAGTTGCTTGCGATTGCGCGGGTGACGATTGAAACAGACCTCGCGATTGGCTTCCTCTTGCAGATGTTGCTGTGTCCGCTGATCGGTTGGGCGATGCGTCAGCAGTCGGAGCAGATACTCGCTCGACTCGCCCCAGAAGCCGCAGAAGACGAATTGGCACGCCCCCGCTATCTCGACGAGGGCGCACTCGAAGAGAGCGAAATCGCGATGGATTTGGTTGTGCGCGAGCAAGCGCGCGTCATGACCGCGATTCCCTCGCTTCTTGATCGCGCAAGGCTCGACGTCACGATGACGTCGGGGCTCAAGCACGAAGACGTGCGCAAATCGCTCGATTTTCTTGGCTCTGAGATTGCTGGCTTCCTCGCCGAACTTGCGGCTCGAGAAAGCGACCACGACCGCGGCGTCGCAATCGGTGCCGCGATCGCTCGGCAACAGGCGCTCATCGAACTTGTCGAGACCGTTGATTCAATGACGGCGACTGTCGCGCAACTCCCTCGCGACTCCGTCGCGCGCATGCTCGGCGGCGGACTTATCGAGGCAAGCGATGTGGTGCTGACCACACTCCGCGAGTGGCTCGAACGTCGCGATCCGATCGACCGCGCGCTCCTCGACGAGATGACCGCCGATCGCGGGGAGCAGATGGAAGGTGTTCGACGCAACGCTGCGGGCGCAGAGTTTGGATCGCCTGCCGACCAAGCCGCCGTGCTGTATGCAACGAGCATGTTCGAGCGAACGATGTATCTCGCGCGGCGGGTTGCGAGCAGCGCACCTTCACGGCAGGTCGATTGAGGCGATCGACTCAATCGACGCGGCACTCGCCATCCAGAACGCACTGTTGTTCGCCATCCGTCGCAGACGATTCTCGCTTCGCGGTGCAACGAAAGCGGCCCCGCTTGCGCGGGGCCGCTCGTCTAAACGCACAGGTACTCAGCGTCACTGCATCTGAATCGACGCATCGAGCGCCGCATCAACGCGGCTCTTGAGGTCTGCAAGGTGCGCACGGGTGTACGC
>JBJOHQ010000473.1:0-4079 GCA_046047595.1 Planctomycetota bacterium
CCGCGGCCCAGTCGACTTGAATCAATTGTGATGCTCGATCAGCCGCGCCGCCGTGCGCCTTCGTCAACGCCTCGGGAGTTGTCACAAGCAATCCGTCGTCGACGAAGGTCACTCCGCAGGCACCTCGAAGATCGGGAGTCGTGACGAGATAGAGTGCGCCTCGGGGACAATCAGAAAAAGTCGAACTGTCCCACGGAAGAAAGGCACTGCATACGGCAGAAAATGCCACGGCGCTTGCGAACGTAAAGTTCATGTTCGCGAGTGTACCGACGCTTGGGCCGCCTTCATGAGCGAACGATACGGCGCGTGAAACCCGCTACTCTTCTCGCCCCATGGAAGCCGAGCCACGACCGACGCACCAGAGTTCACTCCCCCACCCGAGTCACGGACGAGTCCAGTGGGGCCATCGACTGGCGAAGGCGTTCGCCGTTGTCGGAACACTCGCACTGCTCTTCCTGCTCTTCTTCGCCCCGCACGGCGAGAAAGCCGCGCAAGCAATCGCCGAGACATGGTGGATCGGCGTGTTGCCGTTTGGATTCCTTCTTGCGGCGATCGCCGTCTTTCCGCTGCTTCCAGGCATTTCGCATTGGTGGCACTCAAACCTCAACCGCTACGTCGTGTCACTGCTCGCAGCTGGCAGCGCGCTTTGGTTCATCGGCGCGACCGAAGGTGCCGTCGGTATCGGCAACGCGCTGCACCACGCGGTGCCTGCGGAGTACGTGCCGTTCATGTCGCTCCTCTTTGCGCTCTACGTGATCGCTGGTGGGCTTCGCATTGAGACACCTTTTGATGGACGCACACGCGAAAATCTTTCGATTCTCGCGGTCGGCGCGCTCGTTGCGAGTTTCGTCGGAACGACTGGTGCTGCGATGGTGCTCATTCGCCCGTTGCTCGAGTCGATTCGCCGCCGAAAGTACCGCGCTCACTCGGTGATCTTCTTCATCTTCATCGTCTGCAACTGCGGCGGGTGCCTTCTCCCAATCGGCGATCCGCCGCTCTTCATGGGCTACCTCCGCGGTGTGCCGTTCTTCTGGACGATGAGCCTCTGGAAAGAGTGGCTCATTGTGAATGCGCTCTTGCTCGTCGCGTACGCGGCGATTGATGCGCACCTCTTTAAGAAAGAGCGCCGCGACGTGCAGAAGGCGGATGACCACAAGCGCTTCCGACTCGAAGGCGGTGTCAACATCCCGTTACTCGCAGCTGCCATTGCCGCGGTGGCACTGATCGTTCCTGGCGCGAAACTAGTCGGCTCCGACTTCGTCGCTCCTACGTTCGCGCGCGAAGGCATCTTGCTCGGCCTCGCTGGGCTCAGCATGTGGCTCACGCCGAAGGCGGTACGGCAGGCAAACCGCTTTGAATTCGGCGCGATCATCGAGGTCGCGGCCATCTTCATCGGCATCTTTATCGCGATGCAAACGCCGCTCGCGGTGCTCTCCGCGAAAGGCCCCGAACTCGGCATCGAGTCGCCAATCGCGTTCTACTGGATCACTGGTGCACTTTCGAGCTTCCTCGACAACGCACCGACCTACGTCGTCTTCATGCAAGTTGCGTCGACACTGCCGCACGTCGCGAGCGAAACCTACATCCAAATCACAGGCGGCGAGATTCGTGAGGATCTCCTGACCGCGATCTCACTCGGCGCCGTCTTCATGGGTGCGAACACCTACATCGGCAACGGTCCAAACTTCATGGTGAAGGCGATCGCCGAGAGCGAAGGCGTCGAGATGCCGAGTTTCTTCGGCTACATGGCGTGGTCGGTCGGCATCTTGGTCCCGCTGCTGGCGCTCGCGGAAATCTTCTTCCCGTGATCACGACGCATGATTGATCGCGCGTAATTGAGTTCGCGTGAATGATCTCGCGTGATCGACCTGCGGCGAGGGCCGCGGAGCCGGTCAGTGTGGGAGGTATCGGAATAGCCAACTATTGAACTTCAGTCGAAGTTCCCGTGCGCACCTTGCCCGAGCCTGGGTCTTTCTTCGCCATCGAAGCGTAAATCACGCTTTGAACGATGACGCTCTCGCCAAGTAAGCGACCAACGCGCTCGGTGGCTTGATCGAGCGTCTTGAACTTGCCGGCATCAAGTTCGGCTTCAAACATGGTGAGCGAGTTTTCAATCGCGAGCATCATGCTCGCCACGACCGCCCACTGGTGACGCGTCTGCGGCCAATACTCATTGGATTGGACGAGTTCGATCGGAACCGTCACGCGCCAACCATCACCCGTTTCGAGGAGCGCGACGAAGCCACCCGCGACAGGTGCACCGTCGTACTCGAGCGTTGCCGTTCCGTCTCCGAGATCCTCGGCGGTCAGTTTCGCGCGTGACTCATCGAGGAATTTGAATGGATCGGTCACCGCTCGCTCGACGATCGGGCCGAATCCGAATCGATCGCTCATCCGCTCGAGTTGCGTCTGCGACTTCGCGAGGTCCTTCGCGTACCGCTCCTTCAACTTGCGGCTCACCCGACCAAGCTGGCCGAGCATGTCCGAGAGTTTCGCTTTCACGTCACCGATGGCACTCTCTTCCGTCACGCCATCCTCGAACTCGACGTCGCGCGCGGTGATTTCAATGAACTGCGGCAGGTCTTCCGGTCGCCCATCGCGCACGGCCTGTTGCACAGCATCGAGTAGCCGCTGCGGCGTCGAGGTGTCATAGGTCGGGTCCGAGCATCCGCCGAGTGCGAGCAACCCCGAACCAACAAGCGCCGTCGAAACCAATTTGGCGACGAACGCGGAAGCACGGCGCAATGAATCCCAAGCGCGGATCATGGCCGCGAGTGTAGTCCGAACCGCGCGCATCCCGCGTAGCATCCCTCCCATGAATTCCGATGAGATCGAGATCATCCTCAACGGCGCGCCGACGCGCGTCCCCGTCGGGACGAACGTCGCGGAACTCGTCACGCGCGTCCTTCCCAACGCACGCGCGTACGCCGTCGAAGTCAATCGCTCGGTACTCTCTCGCCGAGAACACGCTGAACGCATGGTCAAACCCGGCGACATCATTGAGGTCGTGACCCTCGTCGGCGGCGGCTAATCGCAACGAGCCGCAACAATCAACTCATTCTCGTCATCTCGTCCCGTCCATTCGCGCTCATCACTTTGAGCAAGTCCCGTGACCAAGATCGCGACCAAGATCGTGACCCAAGCCTTCGCCATGACCGCACCATTCGCCCCCGCCGTTCCACCGCTCTCGATCGCTGGTTTCACACTTCAGAGCCGACTCGTCACCGGCACAGGCAAATACCGCGACTACGAAACAATGCAGCACGCGCTTGATGCGAGCGGCTGCGACGCGGTCACCGTTGCGGTTCGCCGCGAACGCTTGGTCGACGCGCAAGGGCGATCGCTCCTCGACTTCCTCGACCTCGCGCGCTACACGATTTTGCCGAACACGGCGGGCTGCTTCAGTGCCGAAGACGCGATTCGCGTGGCGCGGCTTGGGCGCGAAATTCTCGACTCGGTCGACAATCCTGGGAAACACTGGGTCAAACTCGAAGTACTCGGCGATCGAAAGACGTTGCTCCCCGACCCAGTCGGAACACTCGAAGCATGCCGCGAACTCGTGAAGGACGGCTTCACCGTGCTTTGCTACTCAAGCGACGATCCGATCATGGCGGTCCGTTTGCGCGACGCTGGTGCCGCGAGCGTCATGCCGGCTGGAAGCCCGATCGGCTCTGGGCGCGGCATCGCGAATCCCGCGAACATCGCGCTCATTCTTGAACTTCTGAAGGATCCCGCGGCGGGCGGCGATGCGACGTACCCCGTGATCGTCGATGCCGGTGTTGGTACACCGAGTGACGTCACGCTCGCAATGGAGCTCGGAGCAGATGGCGTACTCCTCAACACTGGAATCGCACATGCGAAGGACCCCGTCCGCATGGCGCATGCGATGAAACTCGCACTGGAATCGGGCTACCACGGCGCACGCAGCGGGCGCATCGAACGCAAACTGCACGCGAGTGCATCAAGTCCGTGGCAAGGATCGATCGCCTCGGTTGTCATTCCGGGTGAGTGAGTGAGTGAGTGAGTGAGTGAGTGAGTGAGTGAGTGAGTGAGTGAGTGAGTGAGTGAGTGATTGGGCG
>JBJOHQ010000474.1:0-3360 GCA_046047595.1 Planctomycetota bacterium
GTACGTGAGGACTTCGGTGTGATTCCTGCTCCAGGCGCGATCGCGCTCCTCGGCATGGCCGGTCTCGCAGGTCGCCGTCGCCGCAACTGAATCGATTCGCGCGGTCCAAGGTTTCGGCTGCGGCCGCGCAGCGAAATTCAACTCCAAGCCCCTCGGCATGCGCCGAGGGGTTTTGTCTTCGTCGTTCGTGTTCGCACCGCTCATGTGCACCGCGCTCATGTTCGCAACGGGCGCGCGGTGACGACGTCGGCGAGAATTTCGGTGACGACTTCGGTCGTGAGTTCAGTGACGACATCTCCGACCTGCGCGAGTCGCGCGCGACGTGGATAATCACCAAGGTTCTGTGCAGACATCAAACGACGCGTCGCTCGTGCGTTTGGCAACGGCGGCTGCGGAGGTCAGAGCAAGAAAGTCGCGTCGATGCATGTCGGCTCGTTTTTGTATTGGTTCACGGCTTTCACGGCTTTCATGTCTGTTCATGACGCCCCGTGATTCGCCGCAATCTACTTGCGGTGGTTCGCAGTCAGCACGATCTTTCAAGCGGATTGGCGGACGCCGCAGCACCGGCAGTTCCATCGCGCGTGGACTCAATCATCGATGACACCAAAGAGGATGAGCACGATGATCGTCACGAGGTAGAACGGAAGGAGCACTGCAACGAGAGCGGGCAGGTCGAGCAACGCCCGCGGAAGCGTGAGACCCTCGAAGGTTTGACGCAGGCTCGGCCGCGCCGCGAGCACGCGCCTCGTGGCCGCATCCGTCCCGCATTCTGGGCAACGGGCATCGGGATCGCGGGCGACAAGTCCGTCCAATGTGTATCCACAGCGCGGGCATACGCTGCGATCACGCGGCCGCATACGACCGATCAAGCTCCAGCGGATCCCCGCGAACATGACGAGTGCCAGCCAAAGGAAAGGGCCGAAGTGCTGGAAGTAGTAAGTGAACGATCCGATCTTGTAGGGGCCGTCCGTGCGACCGAGGAGTGGAATAAGGATCGCGCCCACGACCGCGACCGGCCACATCCAGTCTTTCAATCGGAGACGAAGCACCGCTCGCGCGCTGCGGCAGTCGAAATTGGTTGGTTCCTTCGGCATAGACGGTGCGTGCGCGATGGACGCATCGCGCGCGTCTCTTCAGATGGCATCTCGAACCACTGTCGAGAGGTTACGCCGCACGCGCCACAAAACGCGAATGTGTGAATTTCGTTGGGAGTTAGGAGGCCAGGACGTTCACTCTAAGCCATGCTGCGCGCCAGTTTCGCGCGCGCCCGTCAGTTTCACGCGGCCTTCACGCGGCCTTCGGCCGCAGATGAGAGTCATCTAAGCAAGGCAGTTTCGAACAGATAAGTCGGGGTCAGTTGGCTTCGACAGTGAGACGCTCTTCTGACCTACTCAGCATTGTGTTTCGGCTCGCTTGGAGGGGAGCGGGATGGCATCGCGAGATCAGATCGGGGATTGGAGTTTGCTCGAGCAACCATAGTGGTCTTGACAATCGGAGGAAGTGCTCCACATTGTCCGAGCATCCCGTCATCCCAGACGACACCAGCGCCACGAGGATTGGCAGTGCCGCGCGAAGTCCAATACACTTCGTGAATGGCCAGCGTTCCCACCACCGCCCAACAACTTGTCCGATTGCTTGAGGATCGAGGCGTCAACTATGTCTTCGGGATTCCCGGGGCGAAGATTGACAGTGTGTTTAACGCCCTGCTCGACTCAAAGATCAAACTCGTCCTCTGTCGCCACGAGCAGAACGCGGCGTTCATGGCGGCGGCAATGGGCCGCATGACAGGACGGTTCGGGGTGGTATTGGCGACCTCCGGCCCCGGCATCGGCAACCTCGTCACGGGCCTAGCTACCGCGACATCCGAGGGCGATCCAGTTGTCGCGATCGGCGGGGAGGTGCCTCTTGAGGATCGGTGGAAGTCAACACACCAATCTATCGATTCAATGTCGATGATGAGACCCGTCACGAAGTACGCAGCTGAGGTCACGACCCCGCAGCAGTTAGGCGAACTGCTTGGCGAGGCAATCCGAGCGGCGGAGCTCGGGCGCCCTGGCGCATCGTTTCTCGCGCTGCCGAAGGACGTCGGCTTGGCGCCATATCCCGTCGATACGCGACTGCCGTTCGGTCGCGAGGTGATCGACGGTCCAGGCCATCCGGCATCGATCGCCGAGGCGGCAGCAGTCATCAACCGTTCGAGGCGCCCGGCGCTGCTGCTCGGGATGCAAGCGAGCGATCCCCGAGTAGCCGCAAGCGTTGCGGCGTTCGTCGCAGAAACTGGGATTCCGTACGTGTCCACGTTCCAAGGGCCAGGCGCGTGGGTCGGGGATCGGTCGGGGGGTTTGTTCGCAGGGCGCGTGGGCCTGTTCCGAAACCAGCCAGGCGATGCGCTGATCGAGAATAGCGACTGCGTGATCGCCGTCGGCTATGAGCCAGTTGAGTACGACCCCGGGCTTTGGAACGGAAACCCCGATCGGCCGATCGTGGTGATCGACGCGGTGCCGGCCCGCCAAGATCGGAAGTTCCTGCCTTGTGCCGAGGTGATCGGCGCGATCGGGCTCAGCCTAGACACGCTCCGCGCGCAACTTTCGCCAACCATCGATCCGGCGCACTGCGCGCTCGCCGGCAAGGCATCCGCCGAGATCGCCGCCACGATCGCCGAGGGCGCAACCAAGAGTGGTTCGCCCATCCATCCGCTGCGCATCATCCACGAACTGCGCCGAGTGGTCACGCCCGAAACGACGATCCCGATCGATGTGGGAAGCAATTACATCTGGATGAACCGGTATTTCCTCTCGAGCTTCCCTCGGCAAGTGCTGGTGAGCAATGGCCAGCAGACCCTCGGGGTGGCGATGCCGTGGGCAATTGCGGCGACACTGGCACGCCCGGGCAAGCCTGTGATCTCGGTCTCGGGCGACGGCGGCTTCATGTTCAGTTCCGTGGAGCTCGAGACAGCCGTGCGCATCGGAGCGCGGTTCGTTCACCTTGTCTGGGACAGCGGCTCGTACGACATGGTTGCATTCCAGGAGCAGGCCCACTACGGGCGACGGTCTGGCGTCGCGCTCGGTCGGGTGGACGTCGCGAAGTTTGCCGAGTCCTTCGGAGCCCGCGGCACGAACGTGACCGACGCATCCCAGCTCGCCGCGGCGCTCGACGAAGGACTTGCCTCGCCGGTGCCATTCATCATCGGAGTCCCCGTGGACTACTCGGGTAATGCCGAGCTCATGAAGAGCGCGAGCCCCAAGGGGCTGAACTGACATGGCGGCGCAAGGCGACCGGGAGCTCCGGTGCTCGCTGCCGGCTGCGACGTGGGTGGCGCTCGAAGCTCGGATTGCCCGCACCGGCGAGCGGCTCGAGGAT
>JBJOHQ010000475.1:0-3640 GCA_046047595.1 Planctomycetota bacterium
CGAAGGCCGCCTCAATCCCACCGCGGCCCACGCAAAACGAAATCGGGCTCCCGTATGGGAGCCCGTCGCTCGGTTTAAAAGGCCGCGGTGGGATTTGAACCCACGAATCACGGATTTGCAATCCGTTCCCTTAGGCCACTTGGGTACGCGGCCAAGTGGTCGAGCATCATGGCAGCGAAAGCGCTGTCCGTCAAACCTCACTCAAGACTTGGCTTGTGTGATCTCGGCTGAACAGCGCGACCGTATTCACCCAACTTGCGGAATCCGCGCGATCCAACCTATTCAAAGCCTTGCCGGATCGCGCGCCACCCCCGAAACTGCCGAAACACACTCCATGGAACTTGCGACGCTCACCGCGCTTCTCACGCTTCTCTCGCATGCCCCTTTCGCGGGTCAAGCGGGACAAGTCGCAACGCCGACTGCGTCGCCGGTGGTTCCGCCCGCGCAGTCGAGTTCGCCAGTCCCCACGACAGATCTTGGTGGTTATCGACTTCCGCTCTTGCGCGAAGGAAGCGTTTTGTCGCGCGTCGAAGGCGATCTCACGCAAGACCCCGACGAGAAACTCTGGCTCTTCCGACCGACGAAGCCGGAGTCGGGCGGTCTCCGACGCGAGTTCGTGCTCATGCCTTCGCCCACGCTTGAAGACATGCTGCAGACGATCCGCGTTTCGGCGGTTCCTGTCGAATTCGAAATGACTGGCCGCGTGTTCATCTATCGCGGTCGCAACTTCCTCTTGCCAGAACTCGCGCCGCCGATCGTTCGCTTTGATGTCCGCGCTGGCGAAACGCCCGCCGCGAAGGGTGAAACGCAAGTCGCTCCGAGTGGCGAGGCCAAGTTCGTCCCGCCGACCGGCAAGGCGAGCGCGGGCGCGGGCGCGAACGATGACGCCGCGGAAGACGCAGCGGTCGACGACATCGAGAAGCGACTCGAAGAACGCATCGGTCGCGCACCGACGCGACGCATTCCTGAGTCCGCAAGTGCCGCGAGTGCAGAGGCGAAGCGCAACGCAGCGACCGCTGCATCGGCTCCGGTTGCGAGCGGCGAGAGACTCACACTTCGTCGCGGCCGGCTCTTGCGCGATCCGCAAGCGGGTTCGTGGCGCTTTGTCCCCGAGCAATTCACCGGCAACGGCGACGGTTCGATGGAGATTCTGCCGTGCTTGTTGCTTGAACAACTCGAGCGCGCAGCGCGCGAAAGCGACGCACCGCCTGTGACACTCATGTCAGGCACGGTGCTCGCGTTTGAAGGACGAAACTTCCTCTTGCCAACGAGTTTCCGCCGCGCCCGCGAGGGGCGTGGTTTAAGTGGCTGACGCGGCGTGAGTGGTTGACGCGGCCTAAGCGCTGATGTGGCTTGAGTGGCTGACGCGGCCTAAGCGCTAACGCGGCTTCAGCCGTGAACGGGCGTTGAGAGGCCACGCGCGCTTCGCGCGCGACGAAACACTCCTCGCGCCAAGTTCAATTCGACATCACGACATCCACGCGGCGAGGAGGGCCGAGAGATCCGCGGCACCGACCGTGCCGTCGCCATCGATGTCACCAACGCCCGACGCGCCCCAATTCGAGAGGAGCAACGAAAGATCGGCGGCGTCGATCATGCCATCTCCGTTGAGGTCGGCAGGGTTCGACGCAGGTGGCGGTCCAAGTGAACCATCGGCATTCAAACGTGCGCCAAAGACGTCGCTCGCGCCCGTCGTCGTGCCACCTTGCCAGAAGAGGAGTGAGCCGTCATCCGGACCACCAGCGGCGAGCAAGCGGTACTTGCTCCCTGTGCTATTGGCGATGTCGATCGTTGAAGTGACGGTGCCCTTTGCGTTGAGTAAACCGCAGCGAATGTTGTCTTGCGTGGCGCTCGGCGAATCGTCGTAGAAGCACGCAATGCCGCCGTTGACGCGCGCCGCAGTTGCCCACGTGCGCGAATAGGTCGTCGCAAGAGGCGCGACCGCGATTCCATTCACGCCCCATTGACGCGCACCCGCGTCGAAGCACTGACCGTAGATCCCGTAGATCGACGAGTTCGGAGTGTGTTGTGCCCAGAAGACGTAGAGCCGTCCGTCGCCGCCAAGCACCATCGACGGCGACACACGCTCGGTCGTTGAAGTCGTGGTCACCGCGATGCCGCTTGTTCCATATTGCACGGCGCCTGCGGCGTTCACGCGCTGCGCGTGGCACTGCAGCGGACTCGACGTGTACCACGTGAAGTACGCGCCGCCTGCACCGTCTGGAATGAACGATGGGAAGTTGCCGAACTGCAACGAGCCCGTCGTGAAGACGCTCGTGCCGCTTGCGGCCCACGGCTTCGAGCCGTCGGCGTTCACGCGATGTGCGCGCAAGATCTTCGCGCCAGAGAACGTGACGTAACGCACGCACGACACGATGATCGCGCCTGCTTCTGAAGGCTGCAGATCAGCGCAGAACATGCTCGCGCCCGACTCATTCAAAAGGATCCCGAGCGAGAACGATGCGTTGCCGTCAACATCAAGTCGTTGCACGCGCGTTGCTGAACCTTCGATGAACGCGACCCAGATGAAGCCGTCGTTGGCGACGGTCACGCGTCCAACGCTGCCGCCAGCCGCGAAGCTCACGGTCTTGCGCCAACGAATCGCACCTTCGGGCGAAACCGATGTGCAGATGATCGAGGAACCAACCTCGTACGCGACGTACGCGTTGCCGAGCGCGTCGCTCGCGAGGCCGTAATCGGTGGTCGATGAGTTGGTGCGATCTTCAATGAGGATGTCGCGGGTCTTCCAAACTGCATTGCCACTCGCGTCAAGTCGCGTCAGCCGCACGTCGTAGCCAACGTCGGAGAAGTAACTGACGTAGGCGCCACCGTTCGGTGCCGACGCGTACTTCGGCTGGACGTCATCGCTCGTGGTCGCTCGGATTGCGAGCGGCGCCGCAGCATCGGTCGAGTACTGAGCGTGCGCGACAACGGGGAAGCCGATCGCAGCGAGGAGCGAGAAGGTCAAAACGCGGAGCGAGCAAAGGTGCATCCGCACAGTTTGACCGAACTCGCGCCCCACACAAACTCGGACCTCAAATTCGATGCACATTTCCGAAGTCGCTGCGATCGTGCGGACCGACCCAGCTCCTGAAAGGGTTCGGCCGAGGGTTTTCGGTGAATTTGTCGGAATACGGGACCGACCGCGTGGCTTCCTTCAAACGCGCCACGATCCTCCAGCGTGAGGAAGGCGCTGCGCGAGTTGGGCGCCCCACCATCTCGACAGAACCAACCGAAGAGGTCATCGCGAGGTACTCCATGCGACCTGCATCGAATCCCGAATCGGAATCACTCTCTGCCCCCATTGATTCCGCACCAAGCCCTCGCTGGGGTATCGGTGACGAACGCTCGCTCACGCAGACGCTTCGCGCGGGCTCGGGAGTGCGCGCGATGCTCGCGATCGCGACCACGCTCTGCCTCGCAACGACGCTGTCCGCCGCGCAGAAGGAAGGCTCGCCGCGCATGCCAAGTTCGCCTGCGGGTGTGACTCCGCGCGCGCCAATGTCGCCTGCTGTGCCGAATGGTGCACCCAATGTCGCGCCGAGGACGACACCAAGCGCCGCACCGAAGGCAGCACCAAGCGCCGCGCCGAAGGCAACACCAAGCGCCGCGCCAAAGGCAGCACCAAGCGCCGCACCGA
>JBJOHQ010000476.1:0-6911 GCA_046047595.1 Planctomycetota bacterium
CTCCTACGGAAACGTCGCGAGCGCGCGCAATCAGGGCGCGAAGAGTTCTCCGCGACGCGCCGCGCTGCAAGGCATCACAAAAATGGAGACGGTCGCCGCGCTCGGGCTTGTGCAGGGCGTCCTTCCACCCCACGAACGCCCGCATCTTCCAACGCTGCGCGCACACGGCTTCACCGGCAGCGATGCTGAGGTGTTGTCGAAAGTTGCGAAGGAAGATCCAGTGCTTCTCGCGCGCGTTTCCAGCGCAAGTGCGATGTGGACCGCGAACGCCGCGACCGTTCTTCCGAGCGCCGATACGCGGGATGGCCGCACGCACTTTGTCACCGCAAATCTGCGCGCAATGTTTCATCGCGCGATTGAGCCGCCGACGACTGCGCGCGCACTTCGCGCCATTTTCCGCGATCACACGCGGTTCGAAGTCCACGAAGCGCTTCCTTCGAACAAGGCTGAAAACGCTGGCGCCGACTTCGGTGATGAAGGCGCCGCGAATCACACGCGCTTCACCACTTCGACGGCCAATGGCGGTGGCGTCGCTGGAGTTCATTTCTTCGTCTATGGAGCTGCGCGCGAATCTGCACGCATTCCAACGAAGTTTCCCGCACGGCAAACGCGCGCGGCGAGTGAAGAGGTCGCCAAACTCAGCGGCGTCGACCCTTCGCGTTGCGTGTTCGCGCAGCAGAACGCCGACGCGATCGACGCCGGCGTCTTTCACAACGATGTGATCGCCGTTGGAAACGGCAACATGCTCTTCTGCCATGAGAGCGCGTTTGAAGATCGACGCGGCACGCTTGATGCGCTGCGTCACGCGGTGGGCGAAGCATTTGTCGTCGCAGAAGTTTCGCGCGATGAAGTGACCTTGGAAGAAGCGGTCAAGAGCTATCTCTTCAATAGTCAATTGCTCACGTTGCCGAACAAGACGATGGCGCTCGTGTGCCCAATCGAGTGCGAAGAGAATCCGCGTGTCAAGAAAGCGGTTGATCGCGTGATCGCCGATCACAGAAATCCACTCACACACGCGATCTATCTCGATGTCCGTGAAAGTATGCGCAACGGCGGCGGGCCCGCGTGCTTGCGATTGCGCGTGCCTTTGACGACCGACAGTTTCGCCGGAGTGAACCAAAGCGCGATCCTCGACGCTTCCAAACTGGCCCAACTTCGCGCATGGGTCGAGCGACACTATCGCGAAGAACTTTCCGCCGAAGACCTCGCAGATCCTGCACTCCTCCGCGAATCGCGCGACGCGCTCGATGAACTCACGCGCCTCTTGGATCTCGGATCAATCTACGAGTTCCAGCGTTCCTGAGTGAGTGCGGACAATTTCGCGGTGCGCGAGCGCTGTCGCGGATATCTTCCGCACATGCGACGAACGCCGATTTCCCGCGTCTTCCACACGCTCCACTCCACCTGGCGAACCTTCGTCCACACGCGATCGCGCCCATGCTCGATCGCGGCCGCGATGGTGCTGCTCGCACTCGCCCCTGTGGCGTGCGCAACGAAGCGCCCAATCGTGCCGCCTGAACAACTCACTGCACAAGGCGTCGAGCGCCGCGAGGCGTTGCGCGCGGAACTTATGGAGAAATCTGCGCCGCTCATCATGCGTGCAGCACTCGGCCCGAAGGCAGACCACACCGTCGATGTGCTCGTTCTTTCTGGCGGCGGCGACTACGGCGCGTTCGGAGCGGCCGTCCTCCGCAGTTGGAAATCGATCGAAGGACCCGACGCGATGCCTGAGTTCGACGTCGTCACTGGCGTCAGCACAGGCGCCCTTATCGCGCCGTTCGCATTCCTCGGCACCGACGCTGATCTCAAGGCGTGCGAAAATCTCTATCGCAATCCGAAGCCCGACTGGGTTCGCACGCGCGGCATCTTGGCGCTCCTCCCCGACAACGCGAGCCTCGCGGAAGTGCCAGGCCTTGAGCGTGAGTTACGCAGTGCGGTCGATCGCGATTTCGCAACGCGCATGGCGGCCGAGAGTGCGAAGGGACGATTGCTTGTTGTGAATGCGACGGACCTCGATCAAGGTCGTGCGCAAGCTTTCGAACTCGGTTCGGAAGCGCAACGTGCGGTTGAGCACGATGACATCGAGCGACTGCATCTCATCATGCTCGCAAGTGCTGGAATTCCTGGCGTTTTCCCGCCGCGCGAGATCGACGGCACGCTCTATGCCGACGGCGGTGTCACCTCGAACATCCTCTACGGCGCGCCCGTCAACTACGAGGATTCGCTCGCGTATCGCTTCCGCAAGGCGTTTCCGAACGCGGGCCCGATCAAGGTGCGCTACTGGGTGATCTTCAACAATCAAGCTGTTTCACCGGCACGCACGGTGCAACGCACGTGGCTTGATGTGCTCGGACGCAGCGTCGAGGTGGCAATCCGCTCGTCGACGATGACAGGATTGCGACATCTCTATTCGCACGCCGATGCGGTGACGCGTCGCGGCGATGGATCGATCGAGGTGCGTTGGCTCGCGATTCCAAATGATTGGCGACCGAAGGTCGACGGCGTCTTCAAGAAGGAAACCATGAGCGAACTCGCCGACATCGGCGCGCGCCTCGGAGCGGATCCGAAGAGTTGGAAGACAACCGCACCTGAAATGTGATCGATGGAATCCGAACCAACCATCGTCCTCTTCGACGGTCGCTGCGGGCTCTGCACGCGATCGGTGCAGTTCATTCTGAAGCGCGACCGGAACGCACGATTTCGCTTTGCGCCGCTCGAGAGTGCCGCGGCGGCGCGCGCATGCGCTCAAATCGGTGCGCCCACGCCGCAGACCGTCGAGCCCGACAGCATCATCGTGATCGCGGACAACCGTGCGCTTGAGCGCTCCGACGCCGCGCTTGCGATCGCCGCGCGTCTCCCCTTCCCGTGGCCGATCTTTGCGGTCTTTCGCGTGGTTCCGCGCGGGTTGCGCGATTGGGTATACGGCATCGTCGCCCGCAATCGCTATCGCTGGTTCGGTCGTCATGACGCGTGCATGATTCCGACGGCTGAGCAGCGCGCACGATTTCTTGAGTAGGTCTGGCCGAACAGAGGTCCGACGAGCGTTCGCGCAGCCCGATCACGGCGCCGATGGATCCAAACTCGGCTTGACCACTCCATCAGAATCTCTCGGACGATCCTCAAGTTTCGGTCGATCCTCAAGCTTTTGAATCCAAGAGAGCGAGACGAACCAGTCGCCGCTGAACCGACGGAATGACGCCAACGGGTACGGGATCTCCTCCTCCTCATCATGTGGCGGCAGGATGAAGACGTCCGGCGCGCCCGGCGCGTAGGCCCACGCTGGCTCGCTGAAGCCACCGTAGCCCTTGCCGGCAATCGGAAACACCGCGAGCCTCGCAAGCCTGAGTCGCAGGATTCGCTCTGAGGCGGGCGCGCCCTGCGCTGTCGGCGATCCTCGCGACTTTCGAACGAACTCGATCTCGTTCCCCTCCAGCCGCCATAAGTAGCCGAGATTGAACGGGTTCTCCGCCCGACCGAGTTCGGTTGCCGGATCGAACACGACGATCTCGATGTCGGTCCACACCGCACCGCGATCGACGCGACCGCTCCATGCAGAGATCGGAGCCCACGCACTTGGCTCGATCACTGCTCCTTGCGCGACTGCTTCGAGCGCGGATCGGTCGAACCAAAACGCAACCATGCGCGGCACACGGAGCGCAGCGATGTTCTGCGCCGCGAGCACGATGCCGATCGGAAGCAGCCAACGCCACAACGCAATCGGCACAACCCTCGGCGCACCCGGGCGACGCTTCGGCAGCGCCTTGTGCGCGGCGAACGCGAAGAAGATGCGGACGATGTAGAGCGCGCCGAAGCCGAGTCCTGCGAGAAGCGCAACGATTCCGTCTCCGAAACTCCGCCCGGGGCTGAAATCCGTTCGGAGAATCAGAAGTCCAAGGAGTGCCGACATCGCCCACATCGGCCAACTTGGTGCCGCCGCGCTGCGACGCGCGATGCGCGTGTGGCCCTCGCCGATGTAGGTGCCGACGTCAGCCGCGTCGAACGCGCGACCACACTCGGGGCAGCGTCCGTCGGTTGTTCGCACAAGGTCGAAATCGCATTCGATGCAGCGCACAGAAAAATCCTACCACGCAGAGGCACGCGAATGCGGAAGCGCGCGGACACACGATTCCAACGTTCAGCGATTGAATGGGATCTCGTTGATCCAGTGGAACCCGCGGTTCATGAGAAGAAAATCCTTCGGCTCGCGGCGCTCACAGACTGCCTCGATGCGCGTTCCCGCGATTTCGCCTGTGACGCGCAGAGATTTCTCACTTTCACGTGTGTATGCAAGCGTGCCTGCAAGCGGCGCCTTTGTTGCGTCGTCGCCAGCCGCTACGGTCATCTCGCGAAGTTCAAGTGCACCCTTCGTCGATCCGCTTTCGATGGACGACCCCGCACCGTCCGAGGCTGTTGTCGGAGACGCGGACTCCGTGTCGCCCTTGATCTCGAGTTGCCAACGGCCATTGACGCCCTTCATGTGCGTCACAATCGCCTGCTTCCAATCAGGGCGATCGATGATGGTGAAGTATCGCCAGCGCGTTTCGTCGGTGACGAGTGGCGGCAGTTCTATGCCGTCCTTTCGAAACTCGACCACTTCCCAAGTGCCATCAAGTTCACCTTTGGGGGCCAGTGAACCGTAGACGTAGCGCATCTCTGACATCTGCCAGAACATGAACGGCACCGTGAAGCCAACCCATGCGAGCTTCACGCCAAATGCCGTACGTCGAAGCCACGGCTTGGTCCACGGACCTCGCAGATCTGCGCGCGGAACAGGCTTATTCAAGAGGAATATCCGCAGCAAGCGTTGCATGTCGGGCGCTGCAATGACGAGCGCAAGGAGCAGCAAGTGCAACGAATAGAGCTTGACAGGAATGTCGTAGCACATGTTCAAGACGAACACGTTCGCCATGACACCTGCGGTCCACAATGCGCCGATGAGTTGCGTCCGTCGGAAGCAAAGCAAGAGTCCACCGATTGTTTCCATCCAGCCCGCGAACATCGTGTAGGGCTGACTCGCGCCCATGAAGGTCCACATCAAGCCCATCGGTGATGAGTCGCCATAATCCTGCAGCAATCGCTGCATTCCTGGCTCTGGGAATTGCAGGCCAAAGACTTTGTTGATGCCGTAGCCAAACATGGCCGACGCAAGCACAAAGCGCATCACGATCCACAGCCCGTCTTTCAACCACGGATACGACGCGCGTCGCCAGTCGATCACACTCCAGATCGCAGCACCCGTGAGCGCGAACACTACGTGCGAGAGAGACTGCACCCAGTTGTAGGTTGTGTCGCCCGAACCGTTCGGAAACACCGTGATTTCAAGGCCAAACACGACCTTTCCGATCCACGCATAAAAGGGCTGCACCGCTTGATCATGCCAATATCCCACCATGCCGAGCAGTGGCATGAGTTGCAAGATCGCGGAGAAGAACGCGAAAGCGACGTAGAGGAAGAGAAAACGGAACGCGATGCGCGTGATCGGTAACCAGGGCGTTCCTGCAGAATTTCCGTGCATTTCCGCAGCGTATCGAGAGAACAGAATTCTGCGTCGCGTGATGAAGGTGTCATCGCGCGCGGCCGGCGAGTAGGCGAATTCCTACCCGTCGGCCGCGCGTCGAACTTTCAGTTTGCGTGCAACACGTCGTCGGATCACACGCACATCACTCGATCACACGACGACCGCCAAGCTCGTCGACCACGGCGTTGAGCAACGTCTCGTTGCGATCCGCCGTGATCTCCCAGAACATGAATCCACCAAGATCATGCTCGCGCAGATAGTCGGCCTTGACGCCGATGGACTGTGCGTCTTCGTAGGACACGAAGTGACCGCCGTATTGCGTTGGGTGATACGCCCACACGGCTTGCGCCACTGGATCCCAACGACGCACGTAGCCGCCTGTCGAGATGAACTGCTCGATCTGCGTGAAGTCGTTGACGCCCGTCACGCCCGACGACCAGTCATCCCACGTGCCTGGTGCAGCGCCAGTTGCCGCTTGAAAGAGGCCGTCGTTGGTCGGGCCCACGCCTCTCCATGCATGGCCGTAAAACGCGAGCCCGGGCACGATCTTTTCTGATGGCACACCCGCCGCGAGAAACGCTTCGAGCGCTGTGCGCGTGTTGTAGTTCTGCTGCGTGAACGAATTGCCCGCCGCCGGATTCCAGGCGAATCCCGCGTGATGACCCGTCTGCGTCAAGTCCCACGCACCAAAGAAGTCGTAACTCATCACATTGATCCAATCGAGATACTCGTGATAGAGCTCTACTTCGGTGTTCGCAATCTTGTCGAGCCCTGCGCCGACTGCCACCGTCAAGAGATACTTGCGATCCGCAGGGCGACCATCCTCCTTCGAGGCCGCATCGAGTTTTTCCCGCAATTTCGCGAGGAGCAGCGTGAAATTGCGTTTGTCTTCAGGGCGCACGACGTTCGATGCAAGCCCGCCACCGCAGGGATACTCCCAGTCGATATCGACGCCGTCGAAGCCATACTCGCGAATGAACGCAACGCAACTATTCGCAAACGTCGTGCGACGCGCGTCGGTGAGCGCCGCGTCACTGAAGAGCCCCGAGAGCGTCCAACCTCCGACTGAAATCAGCGTCTGCAAGTGCGGGTGCTCGCGCTTCAGCACGTTGTTGAGTTGGTTGTAACAACCACGCAGCGGTTGATCCCATGTATCACCTGGATAGTTCTTGTCGGTCGCCGCGTAGGTATCGAAGGGCGCAATCGTGAAATCTGAGTTGACCTTCGCGAAGGCGTAGTTGAGATGCGTGACCTTCTCAAACGGCGTGTCTGAGGGCTGGTAGTTGCGCCCGTAGATTCCCCACTCAATCCAGTAGCCCACAATCTTCTTCGGCGTAGGTAACGCGCCCCAACGCGCGAGTAACGCGGAAAGATCTTCTGCGTCGACGACGCC
>JBJOHQ010000477.1:0-5982 GCA_046047595.1 Planctomycetota bacterium
TCCGACGATGATCGCTCGGACGACTCAAGCGAGAGCGATGACGCATCAAGCGATTCGTCCGATGAATCCCCAAATGGAAGCTCGGATGATGATCGTGGTGAGGGCGGAGGCCGCCGTCGTCGCCGACGTCGCCGCGGTGGGCGTGGTCGCAACAAGAATCGAGATGAGAGCGGCCGCGGGCCATCCAACACCGCTGCTTCGCCTTCGACGAACAACGGACCACGAGAAAATCGCGGTGGCGGTCAAGATCGAAACCGCAACGAAGGTCGCCAGCAAAACCGCAACGAAGGTCGCAACCGAAATCGCGGCGGCGGTCGAGACGATCGTCGAAACGGTGGCGGAGATCGCGGAGGATCGCGCGGCGAAAGCCGCAACGCGCCGCCCGCACCCCCCGCTTCGCCCGCTCCTTCCGCGAACGAGTCACGTCCATCTGAGGCGAAGCCCGTTCCACCGAAGCCGCGCTCGCTCTACGGCGGCCGCGTGCGCAAACTCTCGCCCGGCGAGCGCCCGACGGGCGGCGGTGACGAGTGAGTTCAAACGGCCGGCCACTTCGAGACACGCACGCTTCGCATATGCCTCGGCGACTCTTCATCCTCGGCGCAACTGGCTCCATCGGCACGAGCGCACTTGATGTCGTGCGAGACTTCGCACGGCAGCGGGCAGAGTTTGATTCGCACGGTCATTCGCACGGGGATTCGTGCGGGGATTCGTGCGGCTCGCCTGATTTCGCCGCGAAAAAGTTGCCTCCGCAGTTTGAAGTCGTTGGCCTGGCCTCGGCGAAAAACGGCGCGCTCCTTCTCGAAGCCGCGCGTGAGTTCGGTGTTCGCGCGATTGCGATCGCCGACCCGAGCATCGAGGTCGTGGTTCCGGCGAACGTCGAGCTTCTTCGCGGTGCACGCGCCGCGTGCGAACTCCTCGAGCGGCACGCGCAACCAGGCGATCTCGTGCTCGCGTCGATGGTCGGTGCAGCCGGCATCGAACCCGTGCTCACCGCGATCGCGCGCGGATGCGACATTGCGCTGGCGAACAAAGAAGCGCTCGTCGCGGCCGGTGCGATCGTCATGCCTGCCGCACAACGAGCGGGCGTGCGCATCATCCCCGTCGACAGCGAGCACAACGCGCTCTTTCAATGTTTGAAGTCCTCGACCGCGATGGATGAAGTGCGGCGCGTTGTACTCACCGCGAGCGGCGGGCCGTTCCGACGTCGTTCGCGCGCCGAGATGGCGAACGTGACGGTCGACGACGCGCTCGCGCATCCGACGTGGCAGATGGGGCCGAAAGTCACGGTCGACAGCGCGTCGCTGATGAACAAAGCGCTCGAATTGATCGAGGCGCACTGGCTCTTCGGCCTCGAAAGTGGGCGCATCGACGCAATCGTCCATCCGCAGTCGATCGTCCACGGCTTCGTGGAGTACCTCGATGGATCGGTGCTCGCGCAACTCTCGCCGCCCGACATGCGCACGCCGATCCAACAAGCGCTGTGCGACCCTGAGCGATTCGACGGCCCGTCGCGCAAACTCGACTTCGCATCGCTGCGGTCGCTTGAGTTCGAACCGGTCGATACCGAGCGATTCCCCGCGATTCTGCTCGCCCATCGAGTGATCGAAGCGGGCGGCGATGCAGGCGCGACCTTCAACGCCGCGAACGAAATCGCGGTCGAAGCGTTTCTCGCCCGCCGCATTCCGTTCCTCGCGATTCCCGAGATCGTGCGCGAAACACTCGACGCCGAGCCCGTTCGCCCGATCGCGTCGCTTGAAGATGTCCTCGCGGCCGATCGTCGCGCCCGGACGCGCGCCACGGAAGCGGTTGCGCGCTGTGAAGATCTCGCGTCGAACGCGGGGCGCAGTCAAACCGTCTCGATCGCGAAGGCGTAGGATGCGCGCGTGAGCTCCTTCTCAGGCTTTCTCATCGTTCTTCTCGGCTTCGGCTTTCTGATCTTCATCCACGAACTCGGGCATTTTCTCGCCGCGAAGTGGGCTGGGATTCGAGCCGATGGATTTGCGATTGGCATGGGCCCGTGCGTTGCGAGTTACCGTCGCGGCGTCGGGTTCTGCCTTGGCTCCGCCGATGCACGCGTGGTGCGAAAGCACGGACGCCGCCCGATTGAGATGAGCGATGCTGAGCGCGAGGCCGCTGGTCTTGGCGAAACTGAGTATTCGTTTCGCGCGCTTCCACTCGGTGGCTATGTGCGAATGCTCGGCCAAGAAGATGGAAACCCGGGCGCCACGAGCGAAGACGCACGCAGTTTCGGGAAGGCACCGATCTTCAAGCGAGGCGTCGTGATTCTTGCGGGGATCACCGCGAATCTCGCGCTCGCCATTGTGCTCTTCCTCGTTGCCTTTCTTGTTGGCGTGCGTTTCCCTGCGCCCGCGGTTGGTTTCGTACAGCCTGAAAGCAGTGCGGCCCGCGCAGAGCCGATTCCTGCCCCCGGCACGTCGGTCAAGGTCGGCCTTCAGCCAGGCGATCGCATTGTTTCGATTGATGGAGACCCTGTCGCGACCTTCATCGACGTGCGCGTCGCCGCTGCGATGTCAAAGCCTGATGAGCCGCTCAATCTCGTGATCGAACGTGGCGATCAGCGGCTTGCCTTCGTCGCAACGCCCGAGAAAGACCCATCGTCGGGTTTACTTTCACTCGGCGTCACTCCGTCGCGCAGCCTCACACTCACCGATGTTGCCGCATCGCGCGACGTGGTTGTGCGCGCACTTGCGCGAATCAGCCCCAAACTCGCAGAAGCAGGCGTTGGCCCCGGCGCAACGCTCGTCGCGATCGACGGCGAACCTGTCACGAACTTCGCAAGCGCCGTTGCGGTGACGCGCGCGAAACTGGCCTCGCACAATGCCGCCGCGCTCGCGCTTGAGTTTGAAGTGCCGACGAAAGAGGGCGCGAGCGACTCGGCTTCGATCGCATCGCAGGCAGGCGAGTCCAGCACCCGCAATCGTGTGACCGTGCTCCTCACGCCCAAGCCGAACCTCGATGTGATTGCGTCTGAAGCGCGCCCGAAGCAGGAAAGCGGCCAAGCACCGAGTGCAGACTTCGTGCCCGCCATCGATGTGGGGATCGCGGGATTCGTGCCACTTGCGCGGATCGACGGCGTGGTGCCTGACAGTCTGAACGCAGCCACGCTGCGCGAAGGCGATGTCTTCTTGCGCGTTGGTTCGACCTACGGCCCGCGCACGTCAGAACTCATGCGCACCTTCCGCGCCGCGCCGAATGCAACACTGCCTGCGCTTCTTTGGCGCGATGGTGCTGAAGTTGCGGTCGATGTGCGCACCGATGCGAAGGGTCGCGTGGGGGTCTATCTCGGCCCTGCGATGGATCTCCCGCTTCTCGCGCGAGCCATTCCCTCCCGTTTTGACGCCGAGGGCAACGCAACCGACACACCCGCGAAATCCGTGCAATCCATGCCGCTCGCGACGGTGCTCTCGGTTGACGGCGCGGGAATCGCGAACTTCGCCGAGCTCCAAGAGAGACTCGGAGCCATCGCGCACGCTGCGAAAGAAGGCGAGTCACGCGAGGTCGTTCTCGAATTCCGAGATCCTTCGCCGGAAGCGGCTCCGAACACGGCGCACATCGCTTTGACCGCCGATGATCTCGCCAGCATTCGAAGCCTCGGCGCAGATTTCCCGCTTCCAGAAGAACTCTTCGATCCCGAGTGGACGGTTCTCACCGCAAATGGCGATCCGTTCAAAGCGATCGCGATGGGCTTCCGCCAAACCGTGACGATGGTTGAACAAGTTTTTCTCACGATCGATCGCGTGAGCCGCGGCTCTGTTGGCGTCGATCAACTGCAAGGCCCTGTCGGCATTCTGCACACGGGAACGCAGGTCGCGAGCGAAGGCTTCATGTTCATGCTCTTCTTCCTTGCGTTGATCAGCGTCAACCTCGCGGTGGTCAATCTCCTTCCAATTCCAATCGCGGACGGCGGACTCTTCCTCTTCCTGATGTACGAAAAGTTCCGCGGCCGCCCGCCATCGATCGCGTTCCAAAACGCGGCGGCTATGGCTGGCATCGCGCTCGTCGCCGGGCTCTTCTTGCTGACGTTCTATAACGATCTCGCTCGGCTCTTCGGTTGAAAGAGTGCATCGGAAGCCACAGTGCCCGCGAAAGGCGGCCCATGCAATCTCCCGCTTCATCGGAAACTGGCACAGAGTCGAAAGTCGCGTTGGTCACGGGTGCTGGGAGCGGTATCGGCGCCGCCGCAGCGCGCATACTCGCTGAGCGCGGCTACTCGGTTGCGCTCGTTGGACGCAGATACGACATGCTCGAAGCGGTGCGCGCGTCGATGTGCGAACCAACGCGGCATCTTTCGATTTCAGCCGACGTCGCCGACAGCGAGCGCGCCTATGAAGCGGTGGATCGTGTCGTGGAAGCCTACGGACGACTTGATGCGCTCGTCCTCGCCGCTGGCACGGCTCCGAAAGTCTCGATCGAGCAAACCACCGAAGCCACCCTCGAAGAAGCGTTCTTCGTGAACACCTTCGGCAAGGCATTTCCGATTCTGCGCGCGTGGCCGATCTTCAAGCGTCAGCGTGCGGGACGCGTGGTCATCGTTTCGACGATCGGCACGCTCGACCCGTTCCCTGGTTTCTTCGCGTATGCCGCGAGTAAGTCGGCCGCGGATAGTTTCGTCCGTTCGATGAAAGTCGAAGGGAAGGCGATCGGCGTGAAGGCTTTCGCCATCAATCCTGGTGCGGTTGAAACCGACATGTTGCGACGGAACTTTCCGGAGAGCGTCATTCCTCGGTCGAAAGCGCTCGCGCCCGAGGCGGTCGCTGCGATCGTCGTAGCGTGCGCCACCGGCGAACGCGATGAAGACAACGGCAAAGTCATTCCGGTGACGTGATTCGCGCGGTCGCCGCCAAAGCGAGCAAGTTGCGAGCGTTTCGATACGAGCGCGGCGCGAAGCAAAGCGCGAGAGGATGACGCCTGGCGACGCTTCACGTCTCGTGTGGCATCACCTCTGGTGATGGTTGCGCGTGGCAGAGACGCACAGCGCGTCGATGTTCTCTTCGCGCGCCGCGTGTGCTCGCACATCAGGCCACTACCTCCTGCTTCGCAGGGGGATAGTGCCACACGAAACGATCGGCGATGCCGACGTCAACTGCTCAGGCTTCGCGATGCTCCGCCTTCGGCAATGCCCCACTTCATCCACACCACAGCGAGCAAGTTGCGAAGCAGGTTGCGAGCGCTCAAAAACGTCACCGCCTTCGGCTCATCGCGCGATCCATGTCGCGGCGATCCTCGCGCCTGGCGATGTCCTGTCGCTTGTCGTGCGCCTTCTTGCCGACGCCAATGCCAACGAGCAATTTCGCGCGCCCCTTCACCCAGTAAATCTTGAGCGGCACAATCGTCGCGCCGCGGGTCTTCGCCTCAGTCACGAACTTCGCGATCTCGCGCGCATGTGCGAGGAGCCGTCGAGGACGATTCGGAACATGCTGTCGATGCACGCCCGCGGGCGGGTACTCGGCGATCGTGACATTGACGAGCGTCCATTGCGGCGGATCACCGTCCGCCCGAACCCAGCCTTCCGAGAGACTCGCCTGACCATTGCGAAGGCTCTTGACCTCGGTCCCAACGAGTTGAATCCCGCACTCAAGCGTCTCCGCGATGGCGTAGTCATGGCGCGATTTCCGGTTCTCAATCACCGGCTCGCGATCCTCGGATTTGTCCTTGCGTGACTTGGCCATCGTGCGTTGACACCACCCTTGCCCGATCCTCTGCTGCCGGACACTCGCGTTCTCGGTCGCGAGACGCCGCCCAAGCGGCTCCACCCCTCGCAGGACCGCGAACCGAAGTACGCCGCCCATCTCTGATGAAGAGGCAGAGCGTAGCGAGCCCCTCACCCTCAGACAGCCGAAACGCCTCTCGCGCCCCAACACCGTCCCGAAAAATGGGACTCTTGAAGCGGTCAGTCGTCCTGCATCCGCGCCATCCGAAGCAACCTCAAAGAAAGTCTCACTTTTTGGGGATCGACTTCGT
>JBJOHQ010000478.1:0-4006 GCA_046047595.1 Planctomycetota bacterium
TGCGTTGAAATCGCGCGGACAAACGGCGCGCAACTCCGCGCGACGCTCGACACGCGACTCGCGCGCGACGGCGGCCTCGCCGGAGCAATCGCGGCCGCGGCGCGCCTCGAAACCCGCACGATCGATCTCCTTCGTGAATTTGGCCTCGCCGCCGTCGTCCCCCCACTCCCCGACTTTGCCCGCCGGCTCGCCGACCCAACGACGCCGCTTCCGCCGGGTGCGTCGAGTTCCCGCGTGAAGTCGGCGGCGATCTCTGACCTCCGACTCGAAGCCGCCGCCGTCCGAATCGCGACCGAGAAACTCGGCTATCTCGGCACCCCCGTCGAAGAGAAACTCGAGCGCGTCGTCGCCGACGCTCGCGCCGCCGCGGCCGAACTGAGCGCGTGGCTCGCCTCGCCCGTCCTGCTCGCCGCCGACGGAGCGCACGAAGCGGAACTCCGCGCCGCTGCCGAAGCGCTGGCCGCCGCCCTCGGCGCCTCCGCCGCACTCATCGATTCGATCCGCCGCCGAGACCTCGGCCCGCTGGTTGAAGCGGTCGTCCGCCGCGACCGCGCCGTTCGCGCGTGCAGCGCGGCCCTCGGCGTACGCTGACCCCCGCGTCGTACTCCTCCCGCCTCGTACTCCTCCCGCCTCGTACTCCCCCCGCGTCGAGCGCACCAACCACCGCGCCCCGCGGATCGCGTGATTGACGCGAAAGTTACCATTTCGCCGACCTATACTCACCAACTATGTCCGTCCTTCAATCTTCGAACCCCGTCCTTTCCGATTCCGCACTCGACCGAATGATCGCCATGAATGGCGGCGTCGCTCGGTCCAACACGGCGTCCGTCCAAGGCGTCATGGCGAAGACCGGCATCTGCACCGTGCTCGCCATCGCCGCCGGCACCGTTGGCTACATGTTCGTCGCGGCGAACCCAACACTGATGATGGTGGCGTTCATCACGTCGCTTGTCGTGTCGCTGATCGCGTTCTTCGCGCTGATGGCGAAGCCCGCGCTCGCGGTCGTCATCGCGCCGATCTACTCGATCACGCAGGGCGTCGTCCTCGGCGCACTCAGCATGATCCTCGATCAGCAACTCGCCGCGCGCGGCATCCAAGCGCCAGGCGGCCTCGCGCTGCAGGCGTTCGTCATCACGGGCAGCCTGATGGCGACGATGCTCGCCCTACACACCTTCGGCATTCTGCGCGCGGGTCCGCGGTTCACGTCAGTCCTGACGCTCATGACGCTCGGCCTCATGGTCACCATGCTCATCGCGTGGATCGTGAGCCTCTTCGGTGTCAAAATGCCGTTTCTCGACCTGGGCGAAGCCTTCAACGGCGGCCAAGCGGCGTGGATCGGTCTCGGCCTCAATGCGGGCATTCTCTTGCTCGCTTCGCTCTGGCTCCTCGTTGACCTCGCGCAGATCGACGAAGCCGTCGCGTCCGGCGCCCCGAAGTCGATGGAGTGGTTCCTCGCGTTCGGCCTGATCGTGACGCTCGCGTGGGTCTACCTCGAAGCGCTGAAGCTCGCGTTCCGTATCGCCGCGATGTTCGGCGAGCGCAAGTGATCTGAAGCAACCTCGATCGCGTGAGGGTGCGGGAACGCGCGAACCACAATCCATCGAAGACAAAAAGACGCCAGCGCTCTCGAAACCGAGAGCGCTGGCGTTTCCTTTCCGCCTACATCGAAACCTTGCGGTGTCGACGCTGGCGGTTCCACGTGTTCCGTGCGACGGGCGTCGGATTGGGGCGCGCTGCGGCGCCTCATCTCGGCCACTCGCCGGTTGGTGTCAAGCCGCTCCGGAAACCGGAGCCCGTGCACCTTATCACCAATTCAGAGGATTTCCGCCGCCAAACTCGCCAAATTCGAACGTTCCGTCTTCGAAAGTGACACATGGCCCGCGATTCTCTGACCTTTGAAGCGCTCAATCGCGTGCGCGAGGCCGTTCGATTGGGCGTCGAGGTACGGGTTATCGATCTGCAGGATGTCGCCGCAGAGGACGATTTTGGTGCCGTCACCGACGCGCGACACGATCGTCTTGATCTCGTGCGGGGAGAGATTCTGCGCCTCGTCGACAATCATGAATTGATGTGGAATCGACCGGCCGCGAATGTAGGTCAGCGGTTCCATCACGACCCGCCCCGTCGCCATCAACTGGTCGAGCCGTTGTTCGGCGGTGCGGCTCTCGGGTCGCTCGTCGATGTGACTGCCGCGCGTCGACAGCAAGTAGGTGATGTTGTCGAAGATCGGCTGCATCCACATCGACAACTTCTCGTCCTTGTCGCCAGGCAGGTACCCGATGTCGCGACCAAGCGGCATGATCGGCCGCGCCGTGAGCAGTTTGTCGAAACGCTCTTCTTTGATCGTCTTGTGGAGGCCAGCCGCGATCGCGAGGAGGGTCTTCCCTGTGCCTGCGGGGCCTGTGAGCGTGACGATCTTGACGTCGTCATCGAGCAGGAGTTCGAGCGCCATCGTCTGTTGGACGTTGCGACCCATGATGCCGTAGACCGGCTTGCGCGGGCCAGTCACCGGAATCGCGGCACCCGTGTCGGCGAGAATCCGTGCGAGCCCCGTGTGGTGCTCGTCGAGTTCGTCGATCAGCAAGATGAACTGATTTGCGACCGCTTCAACCGCAACGACATGCGCACCATCGGGGGTGCGCGCCTCGAAATCCGCGAGTCGTTCGATACGCAACTGCCGTTCGTCGTAGAGCTCGTCGATGATCTCGCCGGGCACCTTCGCAACGAGGTAGCCCGCGTGCAAGAAGTCGGCCGCGATGTGATCGTGCTCGAAATCCTCGGCAGGAATGCCGAGCGCATCGCTCTTGACACGCGCATTGATGTCCTTCGAGATGAAGACGGTGCGCTTTCCACTCGCGTGGAGATCGTGCGCGACGCCGAGAATGCGGTTGTCGGCCTTGTCGAGATCGAGCGAGAAATCCGCATGCGAGCCGCAGCGTGCCACGCGAATTGAACCGCCTTGTTCGTTCCACACGACGCCCTCGAAGAGTGCGCCTTGCGCGCGAAGTCGATCGAGCGCGCGCGTGACATGTCGCGCGTTTCGACCGCGTTCGTCGTTGTTTTTCTTGAACGTGTCGAGTTCCTCAATCACCGCGAGTGGGATCACCACTTCGTGCTCGGCGAATTTGAAGATCGACTGTGCGTTGTGGAGGAGAACGTTGGTGTCAAGCACGAAGTGCTTGCGCGCCGTCGCTCGCGCTGATTGGGTGCGGGCGAGGCCTTCGGTCACGACATCCGTGCGATCTTGATTCAGCATGCAAGCCCTCCTATGGCTGGAACTGCGCTGAGTTATGACACTCCGCAGGGATAGTCGGTTCGGTTCGCTGACCTTTCAACCCATCCATGCAAAGAACGCAAGAATTCTCGAAATAGCGAATTCTCGAAAGAGTGAATTCGTGAAAGAGCGACTCGTGAAAGTGCGGCTCGCTGAAGTCACCCAAGGACCGCTACTGCAGCGGATCGACATCCGCGCGCGCGATCATGCACTCGAGGCCCTCTAGTGATTCGAGGCCCTGCAGCGATTCGATCCCCGTGAGTCGCGATGCGAGCCGAGGGAGATAGCCGCGTTCGGTGTTGGTATGCCCGGCAAGCACGACCTCAAGCCCGAGCGCGTGCGCGCGGAGGACATCGTGATGCGAGAGTTCGCCCGTCAGAAAGAGCGTCGCGCCCGCGGCCGCGGCTTTTTCGAGGAGGCTTGCGCCGCTGCCAGCACAGACCGCAAAACGCGTATGTTGACGAGCCGAGCCGCCCGCAGCGGGCCGAGAGACTTGCATCGTCCCGCCACCGAGTGCAGGGCGCACTGTGGCCGCGATTTCCGCGGCGGTCCGCGGTGTGGAGAGGGCCGCGACGCGACCCGAACCAACGCGCGGGTCGCCCGGGATCGCCGCGAGAGAAATCACGTCGAACGCAGGTTCTTCGTAGGGATGCGCGCCGCGCAACGCGGCAACAACTCGACCAAGATCGCGGCGATGGAAGGCCATTTCGAGGCGAACCTCACTGACGCGCT
>JBJOHQ010000479.1:0-4378 GCA_046047595.1 Planctomycetota bacterium
CATTTCCAAGTCATTTCACGAGTCGCTGCGGCGCACTTCGCGGAAGTCGAACAACCGACGAGTATCACAGGTCACGCATGACATCGCCTACGCCATCGACCACACCGTCGACCACACCGTCGACACCGAAGAAGGAAGAGTCGAACCCTGTCGAAACAGTGCAGTCGATCATTCTCGCTTTCGGTATCGCGATGGCTGCGCGCAGTTTTGTGACGGAAGGCTTTTTCATTCCGACGGGTTCGATGGCGCCAACGTTGATGGGGCAGCATGCCCGCTTGACTGGACCATTCACGGGCTATGAGTACCCCGTCGACGCGCAGCTCTATGAGCAAGTGCGCGGCATGGTTGGTGCCAACTGGAAGCAGATACTGGAAGGCATGCAAAGTTTCCGCATCGCGGAACGTCAGTTGCTTGAAACGCAGCCTGCGCTTCAACGTTTGACGCGCGAACAACTCGATGTGGAGTTGTCGAAGCGCATGGGAGTTCCCGTTCAAGCACTCGCGCAAGCGCGCACGCTGCCGCTCCTCTGGCCCGTCATCGATCCGATGATTTCCACGCAGAAGCCCGCGGCGGAGGTGCCAGTTACGAATCTGATCGAGAAGTCGTCGGCAGGCGACCGCGTGCTCGTCCTCAAGTACCTCTACAACTTCTTCGAGCCGCAACGCTGGGATGTTGTGGTCTTCAAGAACCCGACGAATCCGACGGGTGATGACTCGAGTTACATCAAGCGACTCGTCGGATTACCAGGCGAACAACTGCTCATCCTTGATGGCGATGTGTACACCGCGCCACTCGGTGCGCCGCGATCGGAGTTCCGTATCGCGCAGAAGCCGGAATACGTGCAGCGTGCGGTGTGGCAAACGGTGCACGACTCAGATTTCGTGCCGCCTGATCCCGCGCGTATCGCGGCGAGCAAGGTTGGCGTTTGGCAAGGTCCGCCGTGGGAAGCAACGGGCTTGAGCCAAGGTGAGAAGCGCAACGATCGCGCATGGCGTGCCGACAGCGCTGCGCGCTCGACGCTCGTGTGGCGCAATGACATCCTTCCGATCAATGACTACGCGATCTACAACCAGCCACGCACCAATCCCTTCTTCAATGCAAGCGGGCAGTTCAGCAACCCTGTTGCGGTGAGCGATGTGCGCGTTTGCGCGGCGATTGAAGCCGATGATCCAGCGAAGTTGTCGACGGAGTTCGAACTCATCGCGCGAAAGCGGGTGATGCGTTTTGAGATTGCGGGCGGGAAAGCGACGATTTCGGTCGCACGTGCGAATGAATCGGAATCTGGAGCTGGCGAACAACTTGGCACGAAGTCCGTCGCGTTCGATGTTCCCGCAGCGGGCTCGCCGTTTGACGTGGAGTTTTGGCACGTCGATGAGCGGCTTTCGATGTGGATCAACGGCGATGAAATTGTGTCACTCGAAGTTCCATTCGAGTCGCTCGAAGATCGATTGCTGTCGAGTTTCTTCGGACACACCGTTGAGAGTTACATGAAGAGCTTTGGCGACGTGAGCGCACCGCCGCCAGGATTGTCGTGGTCGTTCGAGGGTTCGCCGTTGACGTTGCATCGCGTGCGCGTCGATCGCGATCTTTACTACCGCGCAGGTGGGCAGATGGTTGGCGGACAGTTCACGCAGAACGGTCCGGTGATCAGTGGTGCAGCGTTTGGAACTGACTTCGCGCAGCCAGCGAAGATCGAAGAAGATCAATTCATGATGTGCGGCGACAACAGTTGCGCGAGTAAGGACTCGCGCCTGTGGGGTCGACCGAGCCCGCTTGTGACGGAAACCTTCGGCGAAGATGCACCATTCATCGTGCCTCGCGCGTTGCTTCTTGGCAAAGCGTGGTGCGTGTACTTCCCCGCGCCTGTTGCGCCGCTTGACGGATATCGGTGGATGCCGGACTTCGGCCAGTTGCGGTTTATTCGTTAGTTTGAGCGCTGCCGAAGGCGGAGCGCAGCGAAGCCTGAGCAATCGACGCTGGCATCGTTGATCGTATCGTGTGGCACTACCCCCCTGCGAAGCAGGAGGTAGTGGCTTGACCCGCAAACGCGGATGACGTGCCAAGCACGCACGACTGCCAATCAAACTTGGTTGAGTCATACGCATGAACCTCGCGTTGCCATCACCAGAGGTGATGCCACACGAGACGTCGCGTTTCGTCCGACATCATCCTCTCGCGCTTCATTTCGTTCCGCGCTCGTACCTTCGCTGTGACTGGAATCACGAACAACAACCCGGTGCACTGAGGATTCACTCCGAAGGGCACAACCAAAGACCTCCGCCGCCGCAGCGACCGCGACGATGTTGAACTGTGCCGAAGGCGGAGCGCCGCGAAGCCTGAGCAATCGACGCCGGCCTCGTTGGTCGTATCGTGTGGCATTACCCCCTTGTGAAGCAGGAGGTAGTGGCTTAACTCGCAAACACGGATGACGTGCCAAGCATGCACGACTGCCAATCAAACTTGGTTGAGTCATACGCATGAACCTCGCGTTGCCATCACCAGAGGTGATGCCACACGAGACGTCGCGTTTCGTACGACATCATCCTCTCGCGCTGCACTTCGTTCCGCGCTCGTGTTTGAGCGCTCGCAACCTGCTTCGCAACTGGCTCGCTCTGGCGACCGCGACGAGTTACCGCAGGTCTTTCGCCTGCGGCAGATCGCTGAGATTCGCGATGCCGAACACGCGCAAGAACTCAGGCGTCGTGCCGTAAAGCATCGGTCGGCCAACTTCTTCGGCGCGACCAACGATCTTCACCAGTCGTCGTTCCATCAGGCTCTTCAGCACTTCGCCGCACGCAACGCCGCGAATCGCTTCGAGTTGCGCGCGCAGCATCGGTTGTCGGTACGCGATGATCGCGAGCGTTTCGAGCGCCGCTTGCGACAGACGAGTTTGCGCACGCTGGCCCTTGAGCCGCGTGACGATCTGACCAAACGCCGCGATCGTGAGCATTTGCCGTCCACCGGAGACACTCTCGATGCGGAACGCGCGATTCGTCTCGGCATACTGCCGGTTCAACGTGTCGCAGGCTTCGCGGACGAGGCGAATTGCTTCACGGCGACGGCCAGCGATCGCAGCGGAATCCTCTGAGGAGACGTCGCCGGCATCCTTCTCGCCGTCCTTTGCATCCTTTCCATCGCGACTGTCTTTCACGCCGCGCACCGCTGGCGGCACAAGTCCGAGCACCTCCGCGATGCGCGCATCCGAGATCGGCCGATCGGCCAACAGAATCGTGGCTTCGACGCGCGATTCGAAGGGTGAGCCCGACGACGGGAGTTCGGGATCCGCGAGATTGATCTCGAAGAGTTGCAACTGATCGGGTTCAGCCGACTTCTTGCGACGTTTCGACGAGGGTGCGGTGGGAGTTCCAGTAGGAGACTCCGCCGAGTCGGGCGTTGCGCCGTCGGTGGTGGACACGTTTGATTCGGAGTTGGCTGCAGCCTCGGCAGCGACGGCACTCGCTTCTTCTTCCGTCATTCCCGAAGAGTACCAAACCACGCATTCGCCACGCGCGAAGGTGCCAAGAGCCCGCAAAAAGACCACACGCCGCGCGAGGCGGCGTGCGGGGAAGTCCTGTGTTGTTCAGTTGCGCGCGGCGCTTTTCAGCGTCGACCGCTCGAACGCGCGAGTGCGACCCGCGCGTAGGCGAGGCGCTGGCGGTGCTCGGCATTGGTGCGCGCATCCATGGTGCCGCGCTTCGATGCGTCGGCGTTTGCGGCGGCGAGTTCCTTCTCTGCCTCACCCGCGTTGAGACCCGCAACTGAGGTGAGTCCGTCGGCGAGGATCGTCAGTGTGCCGCCGTTCATCTGCGCGAAACCGCCATCGAGGAGGAAGACGTCAGCGCCGCCCGAACGCTCGATGCGAAGCCGACCTTCACCGAGACGAACGAGGAACGGTGCAGCGCCGGGCGCGACACCCTTCTGACCGTCCCATGCGGGGAACTCGACGTAGGTCGATTCGGTGTCGAGGACGCTCTCGGTGGGGGTGACGACGTTGCAGCGCAGTGAAGCCATGGGGCGGAGATAGTACGCCCGCGCGTGCAATGGCTCAAGCCGCGACAGGCACTCGATCTGGGTCGGCCGACTGCGATGAAACGCGGTGGCTGCCGGCTCATGCGGGTTTCGCCTGGCGAGTTTTCGGGCGTGCGGCCTGTCGCGCATCGTTGCGTCCTGGCGGGGTTTCGGCCGACGCGACGGAACGCCGACGCGACATAACGCCGACGCGACGAGGAAGCGAGGAGGAAGCGATGAAGAATCGAGGAACCAAAAAAGACGCCGCCCGAGCGAACAAGTCGTCGGGCGGCGGGCGGAAAGGGACACAGTGATTCGGATGCAGCCACTCAGATGGAGCGGCGACCTGTGGCGGTCGAGATGGTGACGA
>JBJOHQ010000480.1:0-4201 GCA_046047595.1 Planctomycetota bacterium
CGAAGAACTCTCGCGTCACGGACTCGGATTCTCCCTTCGCATCGACGTGCCTGGCTTCGCGCCTTTCGAACTCGCGCGCGGCTCGACATCACCCGATGGAAGCGGCCGAATCACACCGAACACATTGCTACGTATTGGAAGTGTGACGAAGACGATGACTGCGGTCGGTGTCCTCAAACTCGTCGATCAAGGAAGACTTTCACTCGACGACACGCTTGAAGAGTTCGTCCCGAATTGCCCGAATGGCGGTGAAATCACGGTGCGTGATCTCCTCGCGATGAGTTCAGGGCTTCCCGAGTACACCGACGGCGCATTCGTTTTCGAGTGGATTGATGCGCCGACGGCGCCGTATTCGACCCTCGACACGATCGCCGCGATTCGCGCAGGCAAACCGATCTTTGAGCCGAGCAGCGAAGTCGTCTACACCAACTCGAACTATGTATTGCTCGGTGAAATCATCGAAATTGCGGCCGGTGCGCCGTGGAATTCGTGGGAAGACTGGCTGATGGCGAATGTCATTTCGCCTGCCGGGCTCACATCAACCGTCATACCGAAGAACCAGGACACGACGTTGCCGAGAGGCGCGGCGGGCGGCTGGTACTTCTTCGAGATTGATGAGCCGTCGCGCGAATCTCCCGCGCGAGGTTGGCACGATACATCGCTTCAAACACCTGACTACGCAGCTTCAGCGGGAAACGCCTTTTCGACCGCGGCGGATCTCTCGCGATGGCTCGATGTACTCACAACCGGCGCGCTCCTCACGAACAAGACGTTCGCTGAGCAAATGACCTTCCGACCGCTCTCGGGTGTTGAAGGAAGCGAGTATGGCCTTGGACTTCTGCGTGGCGGTGGATTGCTCGGACACTCGGGCGAAGTGTTGGGTTCGAAGAGCGAGATGTATCTCGTGCCAGACCTTGGTGTGAAGATCATCATCATCGCGGAAGGTGGCGATGATGACTTCGCGCCTGCCGACTACATAGGCGATCTACTCGGTGCGGTTCTTGAGTGGAGGCGGTAGCGAAGTTGTCGAGATGGCGGCCTAGAGAGTGGTCGTGTCTCAAACAACCTGCGGAACGGGTAGCCCAAGCCGGTTACGCCGAAGGACCGCGTTGGGCACTGCGTTCTCTTCGGTACTTGCGCGGACAATTTGCGCGCGAATGTGTGCGGCCAGAGTTTCGTCGAGCGGCATCAAGATTGTCTCTTCAGCCGCGCACGGTGTTGCTGCACTCATCGCTTCTGGAGGCTCTGCCTGCCCGAATCTCGCGGGGAGTTGATCAGGCCAAATTCGCGGAATACCAAGCACAGCCGAAGTCTCGCGATCAACTCGCGCGATTTCGGCGGCGAGCCTCTGCCCCGACTCGACAAGTGCGTCGGAGTCGCAGCTCAAGAGTGTCAGCGCATACTGGGCACGTGAAGGAGGCTGCGTACCACTTGGGGGTTCGTCTGATGCATCGACTTTCTTGCCGTGTTCAGGGTGTTCACGTTCGAGCCACGATTCGGAAAGCACGAACTCTCGACATAAACGACGCGCGGATTGATGTTCGACAATGGACGCAGAATCATGCGCGTTGCCGTGAGAGTCGTTGGGTACGGCACCACGCTCAAAACGGTACGCGGCGAGTGCGCCATTCTCATGAAACGCGGAGTAGTCGAGGCACGCCCAATTCGCGCCAAGGTTTGGCAGCTCGTTCGCACGCAATCCGTAGTGACCAAAGAACACAGCGCGCTCTGTGGCGCCATACCCCGCACTGACATCACGAGACGCGCGTTCCACATCGCTCGACGAAAGCCTCGTTGCGAGAATCTCGCGCCGCGCCAATATCTGTTCGCTGTCACCTTCGGTCGAGATCGCGTGCTTTGGACCGAACCAATACTCGCGGATGGTCTGATCCTTAAAGGCGTCAAACCAACGAATGCGGAATTGCGCGCGTTCCGTGCCTTCGGGATCGGGCAATGGTCTTGGGAGTTTGAGTTCGGGGCCTTTCAAAAGTGTCTCGACCGCGTGGGCGTAATCGCCGCTTGGACTCGACTCACTCCCGTCAAGGAGAAGGAATATTGCACGTTGATGAACAGCTTCCGCTGGGACCGAGCAGCGACGCTGGCACTCGGCGGCTGCTTCAGCAAACGTGGTTGGTCCTGCGCGCTGGCCGGGTATGTCTGTCGCGTCAAGGCCCGGATTCCGACGCGTCGTCTTGACGGCCCAAGTGCGTAGTGTGGTGACAGCCGACGGAATCCACGCAGCATGCACGGCGCGGAGATCGGGGAGTTCAAGCCAGAGTGGAAGCCGAACAAACCACTCGACCATTTCCGCGTACTGCTCGGGCGTGGTGGAAACGAGCGTTGCACGATGATGTTGGAGGTTCATCAGCGCGCGGCGCCCGTTCTTGGTGGCCGTGAACTCATGTCGGCGATGCCATCCGCGCGCAGCTCGTCCCGTGCGCAGTGCTTCGCATGCATCAGCGTGCGCGCGTCGTGCGTCGAGCGTTCCGTCGTTTGCGCGCGTGGAAAATGCGATCGCGTTGAGTTCGTGATTTCCCATCAACGCGATGGCAACTCCATCATCCACCATCTTTCGAACCGTGCGATACACGCCAAACGAGTCAGGCCCGCGATCGATGTAATCGCCGAGGAATACGAGTCCACGCCCTTGAGGGTGCGACCAGCGACCGCCGCGCTCTTCGTAACCAAGACCACGAATGAGTCCGCGAAACCGACCGATTGCGCCGTGAATATCGCCAATGATGTCGAGCGATTGTTGATCGTGCTTCATGTCGGTCATTGAGCATACCAAGGGCTTTGATTGACATAGATGTGGTGTTGTGCGACAGTCGGAACATGGGTGTCGATGAACACGGAGAGGATGAACACGGAGAGGATGAACACGTGGTCGATGAACACGGAAACGATGAACACGGGTTTGATGAGCATGGGGACGACGTTGATCTCGAGAGCGCGCGTCGCAATTTGCCGCATCGATTCCGCTTCATCGGGCTCGTCAAGAATGCGTGGGCTCTCGACATACCGAGACATCCGCTGCCACCTGCGTTCGCTGAAGCGCGCGCGTTGCTGCGAGCGGAGGGCGACGCGGCGATGAGTCGCGCGGTCGCGCTGCTCGCGCCGTACTTCGGCTGCGCGTTCGACACTTGCAACGTTGATCCTGATCTCAACGATTTCTTTGATCTGCGCGGCGACGTCTACGACGCGGTGCGGGTGAATCTCGAAAGCGTCGAGTTTGACGAGTCTGACGATGAGAGTGATTGCGACGAGAATGAAAGTGATGGGAGTGAAATTGAAGTTGGCAACAAGACTGACGTCGCGGAGGTTCAGACACTCCCTTTTGCATCAGGCGCTGCATGGTTTGAACTCCCAGCAGGACTTGAGCGCTCGGTCGATGACGTGAAGGCATGGCAGGAGGCGAACTCGTACCTCGACTGCGGTCTTCGTTTCTTCTGGCGGATTCCGGGCGAGTCCCCGCGCGACTATCCGCGCGAGTATGACCTTTCGGATGTGCTGCGGCTGTGGGTTGAATTCGGCGCGGAGGTTGAACCGCAGGAGGACGAGGACGAGGAGTAGTAGGAGTAGTAGGAGTAGTAGGAGTAGTAGTAGTAGGAGAGCGTTGTTGCAGACATTCGTCGCGATGTCCGTGGGGAGGTTCGTGGGGAGGTTCGTGGGGAGGTTTGTGGCGACATCCGTGGCGACATCCGCGGCGAGGTCGACGCACGCAACGACTTCCACAACGATCTCCGCAACGATTTCTAAATCGACCTCGAAAACGACGGGGTCAACGAACAGTGTGATGCACAGGGCGGCGCGAAGATCGATCTGGAGCGCAAGGATTGAAGGTAATGATCAATATGAATCAACAGTCCATTGATCTCGTCGGCGATATTCATGGTGCAGTCGATCGACTGCGCAAGTTGATCGAGAAACTCGGCTATCGCAAATCGGAAGGGCGTTGGTCACATCCCGATCAGCACAGGCTCGTGTTTCTCGGTGATTACGCAGACAAAGGACCTCGTGTCGCGGAGGCGATCGAGCTCGTGCGTGAACTCTGCGATGCGCGCGTCGCCTGCGCGATCGCGGGCAACCACGACACGAACGCGATTGCATTCTGCATGAAGACCGCCGACAGCAAGATTGAGCCGCGAGACGCGTGGCGCTCCACGTTCTCTGCGAACAAGGAGAGAGAATCTTGGGTTCG
>JBJOHQ010000481.1:0-8877 GCA_046047595.1 Planctomycetota bacterium
CCGGGGCCCGCGCCCTCGATGAGGATGCGACCGACTCGGCTCGCTCCGCGCGGCACGCCATCACAAATCAGCCAAACGACGTCCGACGCGTATCGACTCTGCGCGACAAGTCGCGCCAGCCCGTCGGGCTCACCAACGGCGAGCTCGGGCGGGAGCACACCAGTGACGTGGAGGACGTTGTAGGTGTCAATAATCAGCGGCACTGGAAGCCTGCAATCTCATTTGAACCCACGGAGGGGACGCGTGGCGCGACTCCGGTGGTTTCCTCTTCGTCGTCTCGAGGCATCGTCCCGGGGCATCGTCCCGGGGCATCGTCACGATGTGTCGTCTCTAGGCATCGCGATCGTGGCGTACTCGCCCGTCCTTTATCGTCCGCCGCCCTCGATCTCGCTGCAACTTGGCGCTCGTCGCACGAGTGGTGGGGCGGTGTTTCGTAGGCACGCGCTCCGTCTTTCGGCTCGTTTGGATGCAGCCGCCTTGACCCCTCGGGCAAAATCGTGTCGAATGTGCGACTCGGTATCGGGCGGCCGAAGCACGCCCCACAGGCCGATCAACGAAGGACGAGAATTTCAAATGTCGATCCGAATCAAGGCACGTAGTGGTGAGTCCGTCGAGCAGATGCTCCGTCGTTTTAAGAAGCTCTGCGAGAAGGAAGGCTTGACCAAGGATCTCAAGAAGAAGCAGAACTACGAGAAGCCCTCGGAGCGCAAGCGCCGCGATGCTCGTCGTCACGAGCCGCGTCCGGTTCGTCCAGGCTCTGATCGTCAGGGCGCACGTCCTGCGAAGCGCGATGCGAAGGGCCCACGCGGTCCACGCAGCGGCGGCGGGTTCTGAACCCGGCCTCAGGCTCGGCCTCTTACATGAGATCACGCACCACGTCCGATCCAGAGTCGACGCGACAATTCGCGATCGATATTGCACGCACACTTGCCGACTCGAAGTGCTCGGATGTCATATTGCTTGATGTCCGCGGCCGCAGTCAGGTGACCGACTACGTCATCATCGGTTCAGGCACGAGCCAGCGGCAGATGCGAGCGGCCGCGCAAGACATTGAAGACGTGGGCAAGGCGCGCGGACAGCACCCGTTCCGCACGAATGCCGATCAGAGCTCGACGTGGATCGTCGTCGACTTCGTCGAGATTGTCGCGCACCTCTTCGAACCTGATCAGCGTCTCTACTACGACCTCGAGTTGTTGCACGCCGACGGCAAGCGCATCGAATGGCGTCGCCCCGAGGGCGAGTTGCCGCCGGGTCGCGGAACTTCGGGTGGATCTTCTGGTGGATCTTCTGGTGGCACCGCCTCGTCCGGTCGCGCCAGTGCAGGGAAGGCGGAGCGCTGACATGTTGCGCGAAGCGCTCTTCGCGAAGATTCACCGCGCCACGGTGACGCTCTGCAGCCCCGACTACATGGGATCGATCACGATTGATCCCGATCTTCTCGATGCCACTGGCATGCGCATCAACGAGAAGGTCCTCGTCGCCGACATCGACAGCATGAATCGCTTCGAGACGTACATTTTCCGCGGAGAACGCGGAAGCGGCGTCATTGGCATCAACGGCGCCGCAGCGCGCCTCTCGGGTGTTGGCCACCGCGTCATCATCATGAGCTTCTGCCACCTCTCGCTCGAAGAAATGCGCGTCCATCGCCCGAAGGTTGTGCTTTGCGCGCCGAACAACAGCATCGCGCAGTTCCTTGAGTACGACCCTGAGTGAGACCCCGAGTGAGACGCGCGTGCGAAAGTTCAATCGGCGCTGCGCCTTGCTCTGGTTTCGGATGAATCATGCTTCGTTCCACGCGCGCGCTTGCTGTGACACCCATGTGACGGAGCGACCGACGCACACGAAGCGCCGCGCCCCTAGAGGAGAGTCTCCCATGCGAATCTCACTTCGTTCTGCATTCGTCTCGTTCGCAGCGCCCGCAGTCATCGCGGGCACCCATGCGGTGTACGGCGCGATGCTCGCGCAAGACACCGCTAAGAGTGTTTCGCAAGCCGCACCGCAAGCCGCACCGCAAGCCGCACCGCAAGCCGCACCGGAGGTCGCCGCACCGCAAGCCGCACCGGAGGTCGCCGCAGCGCCCGAAGCGCGCGCGCCGATCGACGCAGCATGGATCGGCGCATGGATCGGTGAAGCAGCGACGCCGCGTTTGAACGGCCGCGCGCCGATCGCGCTGCCGATCACGATCGTGATCTCTGCGCCTCTCAAGGCCACCGACGCGCCGGCGATCGCGATGACTGTCATTCAAGCGGGCGCGATCGCGAAGCCCGCGATCGATGTCGCGGCCGACGGTCGCGCGATCGGGTTCACGCTTGACGGCGGCACTGTGCGCGCGCGTTTCGCCGCGATGCTCGGCGAAGATGGCCTCATCGCCAACGGCAATTGCATGCTCTTCAACGACAAGGGCGAAGGCATGCCGCCGCCGCTTGATTTGCAACTTCGCAAGATCGAACTCGTCTCTGACCTCGCGGAGCAGCGCGTCTACAACGGAACGCTCGACGCGGCTGGACAGAAACTCGCAATGCGGCTTGCGCTTGCGGAAGGCAAACTCGGCCCGACAGGTGCGTTTGAAATCGCGGCACAAGGGCTGCGTGATTTCGCGGTGGAAGTCGAGAAGTCGGTGAAGGACGGAGTTGCGAACTATCTCATCGCCATTCCCGTTGGAACAACCGCGGTCCTTGAGTTGACCGCGAATGCCGACGCGAGCGTGCTCGAGGGGACATTCACGCAGGGGGCGTTCAAGGCGCCGATTCGCTTTGAATTGCAACCAGGCGTTCGTCTTGGCACGCTGCGCCGCCCGCAAGATCCGATCGCGCCGTTTCCCTATCGCGAAGAAGACGTGCGCATTCCGCACGCCGCGGGCCACGTGCTCTCGGGCACGCTCACGATTCCAAACGACATGTCGCTTGCGCGCGATGGTCGAGTCCCAGCGGTTGTCTTGGTGACGGGTTCTGGTCCGCAAGATCGCGATGAAGCGTTGATGGGGCACCGACCGTTTCTCGTGATCGCTGACGCACTCGCGCGTGCAGGTGTTGCGGTGTTGCGTTGTGACGATCGCGGCGTCGCGCGTTCGACGGGCGATTTCACGCAAGCGACAACGCTCGACTTTGCGAGCGATGCGGAAACCGCGGTCGACTGGCTCAAGACGCAAGCTTCGATTGATCCGACGCGGATCGGTTTGATTGGTCACAGCGAGGGCGGTTTGATCGCGCCGATCGTTGCCATGTGGGAGAACGAGGGCGACAGCCCGACGAATCCGCTTGCTTTCATGGTGCTTCTCGCAGGAACCGCAGAGCAAGGTGGCAAGTTGCTCACGCGGCAATCGAAGGCGCTCTATGACGCCGCGGGTGTTCCTGCGGAAAAGAGTGGCCCGGCGCTCGCGGCGCACGCGGCGGCGATGTCGGCGGTCGTCGAAGGAAAGTCGATGGAGGAAGTTCGTCCACTCATCGAAGAGATGGTGCGGCGCCAAGTGGCCATCGGAAGCATGGTCATTCCGGACGATGCGACGCTGAAGCCGACGTTTGACGCGGCGATGACGCAGATTTCAAGCCCGTGGATGATCGAGTTCATTCGTTTCGATCCGCGCGGCGTGCTCTCGACGATTGAGATTCCAACGCTCGCGCTCTGCGGTTCGAAGGACACGCAGGTCGACATGGAGACGAACCTCGGGATCATGGAGGAAGTCGCGCGCGCGTCGGCCGCGCCGATCACGACGCGCCGCTTGGAGGGGCTCAATCACCTCTTCCAGCCCGCGCAAACGGGCGTGATTGATGAGTATGGCGCGATCGATACGACGTTCGAACCGAAGGCACTCGCCGATCTCGTCGCGTGGGTTGTGGAAACAGCCAAGACGGCGCCGGCCGCACAAGTGCCCGATGCGAAGCGTCCGGCAGGGTGGTCGCGTCCGGCGGCAAACATGCTTCCCGCGCGCCCCGAAGTAAAGCCACCCGCGACGGTTGATCCGGCGGCAGCGCCCGCGATGCCGACACGACGTGGAGTTGGCGGCGCCTCAGGTGGAAACACGGGCGGAACTGCGGGCGGAACCGGCGGAACGGGCGGAGGTAAGCCGTGAGTTTCGGGCTCGGTCACGGACGCGAGCTTATTCCTGGCGATGTCGGCATCGACATGCGCACACTCCCGCGGCTTCCCGATGCGCCGACGGTTGCGGAGGTTCGCCGGCTACTGGCCTTCGATCCACGCTCGTGGTTCGCGCATCCCGAGCGACGTTTCGAACTTGAGATTGGCTCAGGCAAGGGCACGTTTCTCTTGCAGCAGTCGGTGCTCGAACCCGAGACGAATTTCCTCGGGATCGAGTGGGCAGGGGAGTTCTGGGCGTATGCCGCCGATCGCGTGCGTCGCGCGGAGCTTTCGAATGTGAAACTCTTGCATGGCGACGCGACCGAGTTCATCAAGACACGCGTGCCCGATGGAATCGTGTCCGTCATCCATCTCTATTTCAGCGATCCATGGCCGAAAACGCGCCATCACAAACGGCGCGTGGTGCAAGATCACACGTTGCGGGAGTTCCATCGCATCCTCGCGCCTTCGGGCGAATTGCGCATCGTGACCGATCACGATGAGTTGTGGCGGTGGGATGTCGAGCATGTAGAGCGCGCGACCGACATTTTCGAGCGTCGCTCATTCGAGCGACCCGCAAGCGCGGGCGAGGGTGAGTTTGTCGGCACGAATTTCGAGCGCAAGTTCCGCCGCGAAGGTCGCCCGTTCCACGCGATGACGCTGGTGCGTCGGTAGCCTCCAACGGTGCCCTCCAACGGTGCACGGCACGTGCCACCCTGTGCCAGGCACTGCCTGGCACGTGCCGTGTACTGCCTGGCACCACGTGCTTTCCTAGGACCCGCACCAACTTGTGACACTTTTGACGGGTGCACGGCACGTGCCACTGTGTGTCAGGCACTGCATGGCACGTGCCGTGCACTGGTTGGCACTGCGTGGCACTGCGTGGCACCAATTCTGCGCCGACTCGTCTGCCGCCCGTTCACCCAACCGGTCGACGCCAGGTGTAGTCCTTGTCTTTCTCGAGCGCCGTCGCCGACTGCTTCACGCAGCGTCGGCACACACACGCATCGGCGAACTCTGGGCTCTGCCACGTTTCATCGTCGCGCGCCTCAAGGCACATCGTGCACGCCTGCCCCTCGGTGCGGTCGTTTCGCCCCTCAAACACGATCGCGCGATACGCAATCGAAAGGCACTCGCCACACAGGTGGCTGCCGTGATGTCCCTCGATCAGCGGGCGCGCGGGGTCTTCCGGGTCCCACGCACGATGGCAGAAGTTGCAGAGCACATCTTCGTACTGAACGTTGGTCTCATCGGTACCGGGTCGAAACATGCGGAATCTCGCGGAGAACTGAAGGGCAGGCCGCGAAGTAGAATCGCGGGGCGATGGCGCAGGGTATCTCGCTCGCCAACAAGTGTCAGATCCTCTTTGGGATCGCAGTCTTCGCGTTGCTTGGCGGCGCGCTCGCGGTTCCGTGGATTCGCACGGGCAAAATCGTCTCGGACAGCCAACTCGAAGTCTCGCGTCAACTCGCGGACACGTGGTTCGAGAGCGGACAAACGACCGGTTGGAGCGAAGGCAGCGCGATTCCCATTCGCGTATTGCGCGTCGATGAGATCCTCTTCACGCCCGACGGCGAAGACGAATCGTTTCTTGAAGGTGCGCTCGCGGCATTCGAAGCGGACCCAACGGTCGGCGAGTGGTTTGAGCGGCGCGGCGAAGGCGAGGCAATTCGCTATCGCTACGCGCGAGCGATTCGCGAGCGAGAGTGGAGCAAACTCGAAGAACGCAAAATCTTCGAGCGTCCGTCGAGTCCCGCGGTGGTGCGTACCGCTGACACACTCGCGGGCGTTCTGCTCATCGATCGAAGAAGTACCTTCGCCGAGGATCAAATCGAATGGAATCGCATTCTCATCGTCGGCACGGGGCTCGGCGCCGGAAGTCTTGCGATTCTCGTCTTCCATCTCATCTTGAAGCGACTGATCTTCGGTCCGGTGCGTTCGCTGACGGCCGTTGCGGAGCGCGTCGATGAAGGCAGTACGAGCGCGCGTTCGAGGCTCACGACCGGCGATGACTTTGAGCGGCTTTCGCGCGCGTTCGACGGCATGCTCGACCGTTTGGCCGAGGGGCAAGCGCAACTCCGCCGTGTCAATGAAAGCCTCGACTTGAAGATCGGCGAACTTGCCGAGTCGAACGTTGGGCTCTTTGAAGCGAATCGACTCAAGAGCGAGTTCTTGGCGAACGTCTCGCACGAATTGCGCACACCGCTCAACTCGATCATCGGATTTGCAGAGTTGCTTGACGAGCTTGCGCGCACGGATCTGACTGCTGATCCGAAGCGACGGCGCTACATCGCAAACATCTTGCAATCTGGGCGCAATCTGCTCGAGATGATCAACGAACTCTTGCAGATGGCGAAGATTGAGGCGGGTCGTTTGGAGGTCACGATCGGCCCAACGGGCGTGAAAGACATTTGCGAAGGGCTCGTCGCGATCATGCGGCCTCAGTCGCTTGCGAAGCGCATCACGCTTGAAGCGCGCATCGAGGCGGATCTTCCGGGGGTCGAGAGCGACGCCGCGAAACTGCAGCAAATCTTGTTCAACTTCGTCTCGAACGCGATCAAGTTCTCACCGGAAGAGACGACCGTCGTGATCGACGCGCGAAGTTCGCAGGCGGCCGATGGCACGCCATGCGTGCTCGTCGCGGTGATCGATCAGGGGCCCGGTATTCCGCTCGACATGCAGGACACGATCTTCGAAAAGTTCCGACAGGTCGACGCGAGCCACACGCGCGCACACTCGGGCACGGGTCTTGGGCTTGCGATTTGCCGTGAGCTCGCGGATCGACTCGGCGCGCGTGTCGCGCTTACTTCGGTACCAGGCGAGGGCGCGACGTTCTCGGTGGAAGTGCCCGTCGAATTCAAAGGCACGCGTTTGGAGCCTTTGATGGATGAAGACCCGACGCCAGCAGCTTCCGTCGCTGCACAGCCAGGTGGAATATGAACGCGATGCTCGCAGCAAACGGTTGGGAATTTGGAGTCGGCGATCCGACCGTTCTTGGTTGGACGATCACGGTTGCGTACGCCGTTGCTGCGTGGATGACGTTGCGCGCAGCGGCATGCGCCAACGCATGGCGCGGCCGGCGAATCACGGGAGTTACCGCGCCGATTGGCGAAGGACTCGTGCGATTTTGGCTCTTCGCGTGCGTGGTCGTGGTGATCCTCGGCCTGAACAAGCAACTCGATCTCCAACGATTGTTGACGGAGACCGCGCGCGCGATTGCGAAGGATGGCGGCTGGTATCGCGATCGGAAGCCGTTGCAGTATGGAGTGATGGCCGTGTGCTTCCTTGCGGCGATGGGCGTTTCTTGTTGGATGGCCTGGACGTTGCGGGGGTACTGGCGTCGGATTTGGCTGGTGGTCGTTGGTGTGTTGATTTTGGCCGCGTACGTCGTCATGCGCGGGACTTCCCATCACGATGTGGACGCGTTGATGCGCGCTGGTCCGGTTCCGCTGAAAGACTCCATGGAACTGGTCGGTATCGCATGCATCATGTGGTCGGCGTGGAGATTTGCCGCCAGTGCGAAGTCGGTTGGGGGTCGAGGCTCATAGATCGGATGACGATCGACTGCGATCGTGTGCGCGGCAAGAGCCGAGTTCGAGCACTCAAACACGAGCGCGGAGCTTCAGCGAAGCGCGAGAAGTTGATATCGGGTGAAGCGCGACGTTTCGTGTGGCATCACCTCTGGTGATGGCGACGCGAGGTTCATGCGTCAGAATCAGTGGTGTTCGAATAGCGCATCGTGTGTACTCATAACTCAAGCCACTACCTCCTGCTTCGCAAGAGGTAGTGCCACACGAAACGGCCAGCGACGCCGACGTCGAATGCTCAGGCTTCGCTGCGCTCCGCCTTCAACAGCGCTCAAACACCGCGCATCTCGGCCCCCGAGGATTCACTCCGAGGGGAGCCGACGAAAGCGAGCGAAAGCGGGCCCCTGAAGCGAAGCTTCAGCAGCCCGCCAGTCGCGAGCGCTCAAACAACGCGCATCTCGGCCCCCGAGGATTCACTCCGAGGGGAGCCGGCCAGAGCGAGCGAAAGCGAAGCGAGTCGCGAGCGCTCAAACTCAGTCATGCCGCAACGCTTCGATCGGATCCTTCCGACTCGCGACGACCGCGGGGTAGATTCCGAACACGAGGCCAACGCCCGCTGCGACGATGAAGCTCACGAGGATCGACCACGTCGTCACCGCGGGCTCAAGCGTCAATCGCCCTTCGAACGCGCCTGCGAGCCATGGGAGCCGCACGAGCGCGCCCACGAGTGGCTGCAAACCCCACGAAATGCCGACACCGAGCAGAATCCCAATGACGCCGCCGAGCGTTGAGAGCGCACCCGTTTCAACGAGGAACTGCAGCACGATGTGTTTGCGCGTCGCGCCGAGCGCTCGACGAATACCAATCTCGCGCGTGCGCTCCGTCACCGAAGCAAGCATGATGTTCATGATGCCGATACCGCCAACGAGGAGCGAAATCGCGGCGACGACGACGAGCATCACGTTCCACACCATCATTTGACGCTTCGCGTTCTCAAGCAACTCCCACGGTACGACGATTTGCACGTCGGTCAATCCAGGATGGCCACTCTCAATCACGCGGCGCACACGTTCGGCGAGCGGCACAACGGCGTCCGTCTCCGGCGCGACGACATACAGCTCGCTCAATTCGATCTGTTCGCCGCTAAAAGAGCCTGACTGTCGACGCATGACCATGTCGCCGAATTGCCCCTCAGCCGTCGTGATCGGAATGTGGATGTCTTTGTTGAGATCGCGTCCGACGAGCGCAGAACCGCGGCCGCCCGCGAGACCGATCG
>JBJOHQ010000482.1:0-2925 GCA_046047595.1 Planctomycetota bacterium
GATATGGCGCCCACGCGGTCTTGCATCGAGGAGGTGGATTTTCGCGCAACCACCGATCAATCAGTGCACGATGCCAAACGTCGCGTGTGGCCGATCCTTGTGCACAGAGATCATCGAAATAGTGCAGGTTGTAACGCCAGAGCAGTGCGATTCCCGAGTCATCCCAACCGTGGGCATCGAGGTCATGCTCTTCATTGAGAAAGGCGAAGCGTGTTGGCCGAGTGATACTCGGCCGACGATGTGCTACTTCGACGAACGCTTCGCGGCGCGCGCGTACGGCCGGCGCAGGCGAGAGATTCGGTTGCGGTCGTGAGAATTTCTGCCGAACACGCTCACGAATTTGCACCGCACGGAGATACCGCACGGTGTTCCAAAGTCGAGAGAGTCCGGCGAGAGACGACATTGGCAATCGTGGTGCAATTCAGTCGCGGCAACACTGCCTCAACCAAGCACTTTTTCGAGTGAGGCGACAATGCGCTCCGACGTACGCCCGTCCCAGAGCGGCGGAATTCCGCCCTTCTTCCACTGACCTGCAAAGAGTCGATCGAGCGCTGGCTTCAACGCGGATGGATCCGTGCCGAGCAGTTCGTTCGTTCCAATCTCGCACGTTTCAGGGCGCTCGGTGTTGTCACGCAACGTCATACACGGCACGCCCATGACGGTCGTTTCTTCGGTGATTCCACCGGAGTCGGTGATCACAGCCTTCGCATGTTTCACAAGCCAGTTGAACTCAAGATACGGCTGCGGATCGACCAACTTGAGACTTTCAGGAAGCGCGCTGAACTCACGCATCGTCTTCGCGGTGCGCGGATGCACAGGGAAAACCACAGGTTCACCACGCGTTCCCGTCAGAATCGCATCGAGCAGTTTCGTGAACTTGCTTCCTGAGTCGACGTTTGCAGGTCGATGCATGGTCATCACGAAATAGCGACCAGTTTGCAAACCGAGTTCATCGAAAAACGTCGGCTTGGTCAGGCGCTCCATGTTCGCACGGAGCGTGTCGATCATGGTGTTTCCAACGAAGAAAATCCGATCGTCCGAAACCCCTGCTGCACGCAGATTGCGATTGGCATGCTCACTGGTTGTGTAGAAGTAGTTGGTGATCGCGTCCGTCACCATTCGATTGATTTCTTCTGGCATCGACCAGTCACCAGAACGAATGCCCGCTTCGACGTGCGCGACTTTCACCCAGAGTTTCTGTGCGGCGATCGCGCATGCCATCGTGCTTGTCACGTCACCGACGACGAGACATAGCGCGGGCTTCTTCTCGGTCAGCAGCTTCTCATAGCGAGTCATGATCGATGCGGTTTGCTCCGCGTGCGATCCAGAACCAACTTCAAGATTGACATCCGGTGCAGGAATCCCGAGTTGCCGGAAGAAGTCGCCCGACATCTTCTCGTCGTAGTGCTGCCCCGTATGCACAAGTCGAAAGCGCAAGCGCCCGCCCGACTTTTCGCGGGCCTGAATCGCATGAATGATCGGCGCGATCTTCATAAAGTTCGGCCGTGCCCCTGCGATGATGTCAACGAGAATGGTGGTATCCGCGGTGCTCATGACTTTGCCCTTGCGAGATCAGCGGCGAGAATGCTCGCACGTCCGACCTCCATCACTTCCTCAAATGGAATGGGTGATGCGCCCCCGGTCGCGACTGCTTGCACAAATGCGCCAGCGCATGCCTTTTGGCCTTTGTCCTGACTCCAGAGATTCATCTTCGTGAATCCTGGCCAACCGAAGCCTGTCAATCGTCGGTAGTTGTCGAGTTGAAGTACGCCACCCTGCGCAAAAACTTCGATGCGTTCTTTCGGGAAGCTCTTGTTGCCATTTGCGAAGTAGTGCACGGTGCCGATTGATCCGTCCGCAAAGCGCAACTCGATCGAAACCGAGTCGGCAGACGGCGATTCCATGGTGTTCGTGCGAACTGCCGTGATGCGTTCCCCAGCGAGAAATCGCAGGAGATCGATGAAGTGACAACCTTCACCAACGATGCGCCCGCCGCCGACGTCTCGATCTTGCGTCCAGTGTTCTGCAGGAATCGCTCCGGCGTTCACCGTCATCACCAACGCCTTTGGCCCGCGCGCGCTCGCGAGGAGCGACTTCATCTTGACGACATGCGGCGCGAAACGACGATTGAAACCAACCATCACAAGCGGCGCTCGCCCCTTGGCCGCTGCGTCGGCATACGCGGCTTCAATCTCTGCAAGTTCGGTTTCGGTGAGCGCGATCGGCTTCTCGACGAAGATGTTCTTCCCAGCGCGCAGCGCTTTCACCACCATCGATGCGTGATTGTCGTGACGCGTTGCAACGACGAGCGCGTTGACCGAGGCATCCGCGAAGATGGAGTCGGAGTCGGTTGTTGTCTGTTCGAATCCGTACTTCCGGCCTGCGTGGAGTCCGCTGACACCAGCGGAGCTTGCAACCGTGCGAAGACGTGCACCTGATGCTTTGAACGCAGGAATGAGCACCGCCGTCGCGTAGTTACCGCTTCCGATCAGCGCAACGGACGCGCCTGGAACACTCGGGCTTGCACTCTTCGAACTCGCTGGGATTGTCACGGTCGACTGACGTACCGCGTCATCGCTCTTCGTAGTTGCTTCTGGATACTCAAGCAAAATGCCGAGCGACGGGCCAGCCCCGCCAACAAGGTCGTACGCTTTTTCTGCGTCCTCGATCGCGAAACGATGTGAGATCAGCGGCTTCACATCCAAGCGACCGTCCGACATCATGTCGAGCACCGCTTCAAAGTTTCGTTGTTCAGTCCAACGAACGAAACCGACCGGATAGTCGTTGCCCTTTTCTTCGTAGCTCGGGTCGTAGCGGCCCGGTCCGTACGAACACGAAACTTGGAAAGTAAGTTCTTTCTCGAAGAAATCTGCGCGTGAGAGTTCGAGACCTGTCACACCGACAAGCACGATGCGACCACGCTTG
>JBJOHQ010000483.1:0-3306 GCA_046047595.1 Planctomycetota bacterium
CGCCTTTGGCGAAGACGCCGAGGACGAGGTGGGGGATCAGGGCGAGGATCAGGACGAGGATCAGGACGAGGATCAGGACGATGCGCTTGAGGCGTCGGATCGAGCGCGCTTCGACTCTGATACGGCGTATTGCCCGGAATGCGGCGCGGAGATTTACGATGCCGCCGATGCCTGTCCGAAGTGTTTCACATGGATCGATGGCGACACACGTCGGCGCCCTCCGTCTCAGAGCGGACAGACGATGCGTCAGACCATCATCTGGATCCTCGTTGCCGCACTTCTCGCAGGTGCAGGAGTGTTCGGCTTGTTTGAGTTGCTCTGAGTTGCGCGGGAGTTGTTCTAGGTTGCTCTCGATTGTCCGAAGCCAAGAAGCGTATTTGGGCGCCATTTCGATCCTGGAAAGTTACCGCGCGTTGTTGTGAATTCGCGCCGTCTCTGTGGGTCGTTGATTTCAGGGCGAAGTCGAAGCAGAGAGAATGAGGGCGAAGGCACGAGGGCAAAAAGAATGAGGGCCCGCGTGTGCAGGCCCTCAAACATCGCTCGAATTGTCATCGACCTTGTGCACGCGCCTTTGACGGAAGCGATGGCATCCGTCAGAGCTCTCACGCAACGTCGTCGGCGCGCGCGCGCCACTGTTGGGCTGCTCGCAGCCGATTTGTGGTCCCCGAAGAGAGACCTGAAGAGAGACCCGAAGAGAGAGAGGAGTCGTTGGCGAAATCGCTTGCGGTTTCCACTCGGAGTCCACGTCGCGGAAGTTTGCGCATACTCGATGGCTCTTCGTGAAACTCTGCCGGCGGCACAGCCTCGCCCGCCTCTTCGATCGAGCGGCGCAACTTGACGATCCCACGGTGCTTCCAGTTGTTGATCGTTGTAACCGACACCCCGAGCGCTTCTGCCGCGTGTTGGTAACTCTTGCCCTCACACACGATGAGCCGAATCGCGTCCTGTTCGTCGCGCGTGAGTAGTCCCAGTGCCGTTTCGAGGATTCCATCGCTCAAGGAGTCGCTGAACGCATCACTCCAGGAATCGCCCGATTTGTGCCGCTTGACCGGTCCGATCTCTGGATCTCCATCGCGTCGGACCCGCTCTTCAAGCAGTTCTTTGAGGCGCGCCGCGCGGGAGAAACGCCGTCGCAGCAGGTTGTGCGCAATCTTGAGCAAGTAGCTGATCGAGATTTCAAGGCGCTCCAACTCTGGGTGCTGCATGAGGCGGAGGAAGACTTCTTGAGCCAGATCCTCGGCCACATCGGGAGTTGTCGACTTGCGCAGGAAGGCATACACGCGCTCGTAGTAGTGATCAAAAAGATCAAGTACGAGTGTCGAGCGTTGCTGCGAAACCACCATGTTGGTGTCCTCAGATTTGGAGGGCAAAGGCCCTTTGTACTGAACGTCAACTGCAGAAACCGCCCTTCCTGCAGTCAGCAAACCGAAGATACGAACGCGCGGAATTCCTTCCATCAGGTAGCCGCCCCAAACGAGGAATGTAGCTCCCGACAGACCACTTCCATGCCCGATCAAGAGCCTCGCGTTGGTCGCGTGATCGCGGCATGTCTCGCACACTTCCTCGAGGATTGTTCTGATGCAGTGCGCACAAGGAAATGGCTTCCGTTATGCTGATTTCGAGCGTATGACTGCACCAAAATCCATCACTGTTCTTGTCGTCGATGACCACGCGTTGATTCGCGCGGCACTCGTTTCGTTGCTTGAAGACACCAGTGACATCAAAGTCATTGCCGAAGCCTCGAATGGGGCAGATGCTGTAGAACTGGCGCACAAATACTCGCCAAATGTGGTGCTGCTCGACGTCGATATGCCGGGAGTGGATGCCTTCCACGCGGCGTCGCACATCCTGCAGTTGCGGCCAGCTACGGCGATTATGTTCCTGACCGCAACCGACTCCGATCGAGCGATTGGTCAGGCTCTCAAGGCAGGCGCGTTGGGATACGTCGTCAAGAGCGACGATCCAAGTGGGATTCCGACAGGGGTTCGCACGGTGTCGCGCGGTGAACAGTACTTCTCGCCACGCGCGGCGGAGCGTGTTCGTGGCAATGCTGCGGAGATCCGCAAGCGCAAAGTGACCGGTGCACGTGGTGAGGCGCTCAGCGATCGCGAGATTGAAGTGCTGCGGTATGTCGGCCGAGGATTTGCAAAGAAGCAGATCGCTGAAATGCTCGGAATCTCGGTGAAAACGGTCGACAAGCACGTGACGAGCGTCATGGAAAAACTTGATATTCACGACCGCGTTGAGCTCGCGCTCTACGCCGTGCGTGAGGGATTCATCAGCGCTTGACGGGAAACGCGTCGCCAGACCCAAGCCGGGATCAGGCCCCACGCGCCTCAGACAAGTTGCGCGTTGAGAATCGTTTCGAATCGCTCATGGTGCTTTGGCGGGGGGATCGTGAACTCGCCATATTCAAGCCTGCTGGGCTGTCGAGTGAACGCCCGTCGCAGGGCGACGCAGCGCGGTCGAACTCGCCGACTCAGAGTTTCAGCGCGCGGGACTGCGCGTTGGAGCGTGCAAAGTTGCAGTTCGGCTGGCCCGACGCGCGACTTCCGCATCGACTGGATCGCCCAACGTCAGGCATCCTGATGATCGCGGCCGACGCGGGTCGTGTGGCGGATCACGCGCGCGAGATTGCAGAGCGAAAGTGGACCAAGTTCTATATCGCCCGCCTAGAAACGCGCACGACGGCTGGAGATGCAGCTCAACTTGTCGGTCGACACCGGGCCTACCTTCGCAGAGAAGGTCGACTCGCGCGCTGTGTTCGCTCTGGAGGCGACCCTGCATCGCTTGAGATTCTTGATGTCACTCAAGCGATGAGCGACGCGCGTCATTCGCACGTTCTCATCCGTCTTGAGACTGGGCGATTCCATCAAATCCGCGTCATGATGGCGAATCTCGGCTTTCCGCTCGTGGGCGACATCGAGTACGGAGGACGCGCTTGGCGCGCGAGCGTTCAGACGGCTCATAAAGCAAATCATGAAGCGAATCATGAAGCGAATCATCGAGCGGAACGTTCGTCGAAAGCGCGCGCTTCAATCAGGAATGCAGATGACACAAACAGCGGCCTCGAGCTTCTCGCGGCAGGTCTTCGCATCGATCGTCCAGATGGGGCGGTGATCATCGAAGCGCACGCCGCGCCAACGCATTCACCAAGCGTCTCACCAATCATGCTTCAGAAGCTCAGGGCGCTGCTCTCCGTCGCGGCCAAGTAAGGATGACTCTCGGGGCGCTCGTTTGCGTGCACCCACATCGACTTGCCGAGCGCGTTCGTCACGAACTGTGAAACCGTCCGGCGCCATCGGT
>JBJOHQ010000484.1:0-2740 GCA_046047595.1 Planctomycetota bacterium
GACCACGAGGACCCGTGCGATACGCACGGCGTTGCGGTCGGACGACTTGGTGTCGTTTGTCCTCGTTTCGGTTGGCTTCAGTTCAGGCATCGATCGATTCCAAGAGGCAGTATTCTCGAGGCAGTGTTCTCGAGGCAGTGTTCTCAAGGCCAGCTTCGCAACCGGCAGTTCCGCTTTCGAACATCGCGGCCCGACTTAGGCGGCACGGCGATGGGTACACACGATTTCGAGCCGCTCGCCTTCTGCGTCGAGCGTGCAGTGAGTTGCGTTTGCATCCGTTGGGTGATTTCCGAGCGCAGGCAATCCAAGTGAGAAGCGACAGTCATCGCCGCCGAGTGCTGTGATGACCGAGCCGCCGACGATGTTGGCGAGTTCCCGCAGTGCCTCCTCAGCTTGAGCGTCAGCGATTTCCGACGCATCGGTCCCGAGCAGACTCGCAGCGAGATTTCGCGCGAAGGCGCGACTGGCGCGCAAATCGACTGAGCCAGACTCCGGTCCGTGAAAGTCGATCTGAGCGAACGTGTCGGCGGGGGGGAGCCGCTCGGGGTCATCACAGGGGTCAGCTAAGACGAAGGCCGTTCGCTCAAGTGCATCGGTCACAAGGCGTGCGAGAGTCTCTTCGTTGAGCGATCCTGAAGTCGATGGGTTTGATTCGTTGAAAGACGGCATGATGTTGTCCGTGTCGTTGGGGCAGCGGGGATTGGGCGTTGGTTATGCCCGTTGAAGACCAAGAACTTCACCGATGAGTCGACAGAGATCTTCGGGTTCGAATGGCTTGCGAAGCGTGTGCGCGACGCCAAGCTGCTTCATGCGATCAAGTCGCTCGCGATTCGCCTCGGTTGAGACGACGACGACCGCAACATCCTTGAGGTCATCACGCTTGCGAAGTTCTCGTGCGAATTCCTCGCCATCCATGACGGGCATGTTCAGGTCGAGCAGGACGAGATCGATCCAGACGGTCTCAAGCACTTGCAGTGCTTCGACGCCGTTACCGGCTTCGAAAATGCGATCTTCGCCAACTCCCGCGAGTTTCACGACCTTCTTGATCGCGGTGCGGAGAATTGGTGAATCGTCGACGATCAGTACATGACACTGAAGCGAAGATGATTGCGGGGACGTGGATGCGTGCGAATCGTTCATGCTGCGTTCCGAAGGTTGGGCAGGCTGGTGGCTGCGGGTGTGAGTGCGGAGTGGACATCGGCGACGAGTGCTTCGAGTTCGTCGCGACTTGCGCCGAGGCGCTCGCGTGCTTCGGCGTTGAACGGATAGAGGAGGCCATCACAACCAAGGCCAAGACCGGCCCAGCGTGCGACGCAATCAGCAGCGTGCACCACATCGGTCACTGGATCGGCTGGGTTTGACGGCGGTTCATGATGGCCGCGCACGGCGCGTACGATTTCGAGAGGCATGCCCCAACGTTCACAGAGGAGCGCGCCGAGTTCAGCGTGGTCTGCGCCGAGAGTTTCGCGTTCATAGGCAAGAAACGGACGCGCGTCGGCCTGCGCGGCGATCGCTTCGAGTGCGTCGGGGCCTGCGATCGCATCGATGGCGAGCTTTCCGATGTCGCGCAAGAGAGCCGCGACAAACGCGAGTTCAGGATCAACGCGATATCGCCGCGCGAGCGTTTCGGCTGCGATCGCGCCTCCGAGCGCGCTCTCCGAAAGTGCACCACGTCGGAGCCCGTATGAAACGCCAGCATTCGCGAGGCGGCCAGAAACCTGCGTTTCAAGCGCGATTTTCGCGAGGGTTCGCGTTCCCAATCGCCGTACAGCGTCGCCGATCGAGAACGAACGGCCTGGAACACCAAATGCTGCCGAATTGGCGAGTCGTAAGATGCTCGCTGTAATCGACTCATCTTGGCGGACGATTTGCTCAACGTCGCGCAGACAAACGTTGGTCGCGCCACCTGCGAGCATCGCCACGAGTCGAACACTCGTCGATGGAAGCGCGGGAAGTCGATCGAGCGACGCGATTGCTTCGTTTAGCGTGGCCATAGCGACGAGTCCTTTCCCTGAGCACGAATTTGGATAGAACCGTCCGCAAGCTTGAGCGACATGGTTCGGCTGTGTTGCCCGCCCGTGTCGTCGGCGGCGAGCAGCAGATTTTGCTTCCAAAAGATCTTGCGGAGAATCGTGCGATTGCGATGACCGATGCGGAAGTGTCCATCATCGGCAAGAACCTCTGCGCCGCCAGCAGCACACACAACGAGTCGTTCGCGGCGCGCACCTGCTTCGATGACTTTTTGAAAGAGCAGCGGAATTCCGAGATCGCCGAACATTGCGGGATTCGCCGCGGCTTTCTCAGGGCTGACGGTGGATTCAGGCAGCATGAAGTGGAGCATGCCGCCGACTTTCGCCACTGGGTCGTACACGGTCACACCGATACAACTTCCAAGCGCGTAGGTCACGATGGACTTCGACGAGTCTTTCGAAACGGCGAGATCGGCAACTCCGACAATGAGCCGCTCGCGGGCGTTTCGGTCCATTCCAAGCGATCGAGACGGCTCATCTTTTGCCGCAACAGACGCAAGAGTAGATGGGCTTCCGGGCAACTGAAACCTCGACATCACGGGCCTCGATCCAAACGGTTCAACAAAGTGCTCGACACAGGGACGAAGGAATGCGCGTTAGGCGCGGAGATACATGCTTGGAGCGGCAGCTTTGAGCGGAACATCAAGGCCGGAAAGCGTCTCCGCGCTTCCCACCGCGATGATGGCACCTGGGCGCATCACGCCGTACAT
>JBJOHQ010000485.1:0-8640 GCA_046047595.1 Planctomycetota bacterium
GACCTCGATGTCGCCGGAAGAGATTCACAAGACCGGCCTCGCGGAAGTCGCGCGAATTCGCGCAGAAATGCTCGCGGTGATCGCGCGCACCGATTGGTTTGCAGCGGATCCCGCGCGCGCGGCGATGCCCGACAACGAGCGATTTGCGGCGTTCATCCGCTATCTCCGCACCGATCCACGCTTCTATTGCAAAACGCCGGAAGAACTCCTGACGCGCTATCGCGAAGTCTGCAAGCGCATCGACCCGAAGTTGCCCGCGTTGTTCGGCCGACTCCCCCGCCTCACCTATGGCGTTCGTGAGATTGCGCGCTTCATGGCACCGACGCAGACGACCGCGTACTACCAGCCAGGCAGTCCACAACGTGGTGAGCCTGGTTGGTTCTACGCGAACACATACGCGCTCGATCAGCGTCCGACGTACGAGTTCATCCCGCTCTCACTCCACGAGGCCGTACCGGGACACCATCTTCAGATCGCGCTGGCGCAGGAACTCGAGGGTGTGCGCGAGTTCCGCAAGGATCTCGACTCGACGGCCTTCACCGAGGGTTGGGCGCTGTACGCGGAGCGACTCGGCATCGAGATGGGTTTCTTCGAGGATCCGTACGACGATTTCGGCCGACTGCTCTACGAGATGTGGCGCTCATGCCGCTTGGTGGTTGACACCGGCATGCACGCGTTTGGTTGGCCGCGTGAGCGCGCGATCGCGTTCATGCAAGAGAACACGGCGTTGAGCGAACTCAACATCGTGAACGAGGTCGATCGCTACATCAGTTGGCCGGGACAGGCGTGCGGCTACAAGATCGGTGAACTTGTGATTCGCCGGCTGCGCGCGAAAGCTGAGACAGCGCTTGGTGCGCGATTCGATATTCGACGCTTCCATGATGCGGTGTTGCTCGAGGGACCGCTGCCACTTGATGTTCTTGAACGGAACATCGACGCGTGGATCGCGGCGGAAGCGAATCGGACGTCCTAACCGAAACGGTGCACGGCACCGATCAGACGTACGGGTAACGCGGCGCACGGCCTTCGAGTACCGCCGCCACATCGCGCACCACCCACGACATGTTGTCCATCGCAGTCATCGTGCGGCTCGCCAAGTGCGGCGCAAGATGCGCGTTTGGTAAGCCAAGTAGCGGGCAATCGTCGCCAAATGGCTCAGGATCGTGCACATCGAGCAGCGCTGCACCCGCGGGATTCATCCGCAGCCACTCGGCAAGTGCTTGCGGATCGAGCACGCACCCGCGCGACGTGTTGATGATGATGGCGTCGGGCCGCATCGCCGCAAACTGTTCGCGTCCGAGGAAACGACGATTGCTCGGACGACCATCGACGTGGACCGTGAGAATGTCACTCTCAGCGAGGAGGCGCGAGAGCGTGACGCTTTCGGCGCCGTTGCGCGCCTCGAGTGGAATCTCTTCGATGTCGTGGTAGATGACGTGAAACCCGATCGCGCGCGCCACTTGCGCAATGCGACGACCGATCCGCCCGAGTCCAAGGATCCCGAGCACCAGTTCATCCATCTGCCAAAGGCCAACGATGTCCTGCCGAATCTGATCCCACTCCGGCTTCGCCACAGGTTCCTCAAGAAAGAGCCGCGGGCGCAGCGCATCGCAAAGAAGACAGAGCACGTATTCGACCACTGCTTGGGTGTTTGCATCTGGGGTGGTCACCACTGGCACACCGCGCGCACGACACGCCGCGAGATCGATGTTGTCGACACCGACACCCGCGCGCCCGACCACCCGAAGTCGTGGCAACATCGCAAGGAGCGACTCATCGACCTTGGTGTAGGTGCGCACGACGAGCCCTTCGATCTCGGGCGCCGCCTCGATGAAACGATGGTCGACAACCGAGGCATGCAACAACTCGCAACGCGCACCGAGCCAATCCGCGGCCTCCTCGGCCAAGTGCTCGGTCACGACCACCAATGGCTTCGTGGCGCGCGGACTCAGACTTGCATCAATCGGTTCAGGGACGTTCATGGAAGGCGCGAGGATAGGCGGAACCGCACATCAGAATCTCGAATCGCGCCGTCCGAGAATGGACCGTCCCCTGCGCTCTTTGCGCTCGACAACCGATCGAACCCGCACAGACGGCCCCAAACGGCGGAATCCGCGCAGTCGACAGGGATCTAACAGGTCAATCGTGCCGATTCCGACCCTCGGCCGTGGTCCCACACGGCTGTATCGCAAGCGCACACGCACTTGCCGGAGGCGATTGAGATGGACAAGGCCAGCATCATCGGAAGCATCATCGGTTTCGGCGCGTGCGTCCTCGTCATGTGGATGGCGTCGCACGGCAACTTCGCGATGTTCTATTCGCCGAAGGGCGTGATCATGGTGTTCGGTGGCACGATCTCAGTTCTGCTCATGGCGATGCCCATGGAGAACCTGAAGTGCATCCCTGGCTACATCAAGCGATTTCTCTTCAATAAGGGCCTTTCTGCGATCGAGACCGTGAAGCTCATGAGCCAGCTCTCCGACAAGGCTCGTCGCGACGGCATTCTCGCGCTCGAAAATGAGATCGAGAAGATCCACGATCCGTTCCTCTCCAAAGGCCTGCGCATGGCGGTCGACGGAACCGACGAGGAAGTCATCGAGACAACCCTTCGCCTCGAAGTGATGGCGATGCAAGAGCGCCACAAGGCGGGCAAGAAATTCTTCGACCTCATCAAGCTGTACGCACCTGGCTACGGCCTCGTCGCAACGCTGATCGGGCAGGTCGGCATGTTCGGAAATCTCGGTGGTGACATCAATACGCTCGGCTCGATGCTCGCCATCGCCGTCGTTGCAACGATGTACGGCACCGTGCTTGCAAACGCCATCGCAGGTCCGATGGGTGACAAACTTGCGCTCCGTTCCGGCGAAGAAATTCTCTCGCGCGAGATGATGCTGCAAGGCATTCTCTCGATCCAAGCAGGCGACAACCCGCGCGCCACGCAGGAGAAGATGCTCGCCTTCATCCCGAACACCGTGCGTCGCAACCTCAAACTCGCGGCGTGAGCATGCGCCACACGCCATCGTGAGCAGTGAGAGTCGAGAGTCCTGAACGAAAGACCGTGCTATGAGCGACGCAAAACACGATGCACACGGCAAGAAGGACGCTGGCCATGGGCACGGCGACGACGGCCACAAGAAGAAGAAGCACGGCGGTCATGGCGGTGGCGGCCACGGTGGCGGCGGTCACGGTGGTGAAGAGCACGAAGGTGCGCCCGAGTGGCTGATCTCGTTCGCCGACATGGTCATGCTCATGATGGGCTTCTTCGTCATCATGTTCGCGATGAACGTGCAACCCAAGGGCGGCAACGCTGGCGGCGGCGGCGAGCAATCAGAGGGTGTCGCGAACGAACCCGACATCGTGGACTTCGCGATCGCCGTGCGGCGCGCGTTTCACAACGACGTCGATCTTTCCTCAACCGACCCGAAGGATCAGTTGCTCATTCAGCGCATTCTTTCCGAGCGCTACAAAGGCTCCGGCGAGAGCAAGGACGAAGGCACGAAGGGCGCCGATCAGAATGTGCAGAGTGTGCGCCCAGCCGACCACTACGGACAAGGCACCAGCGTCGTGTTCGCATCGAAGTCGGCGACGCTCTCCGACGATGCCGCGAAGGCACTCGACGAACTCGCGCGGCGATACAAGGGGCAATCGACGGTCATCGAAGTGCGTGGCCACGTTGGAGTCGCCGAGAATTACGGTTCGCCTGAAGCAGGCATGACGCTCTCGATCGACCGCGCACTCGCAGCCGCAAAACGGCTCGCCGCGGGTGGGATCGATTGGTGGCGTATTCGCGTGGAGGCTGCGGGCTCAGGTGAGCGCGTGGAAGCTGCACCGATGAATGCCGCCTCGGACGCTCGAAATGCCCGCGTCGAGGTCCGCGTACTCGATGAAATCGCTGCGCCTCGTGGCCCGGTTCGCCCAGTCGCGTCTGCCGCCGAGAGCTCAGGCCGCGCAGACTGAATAGGTTTGAGCATCCAGCGAACCTTTTCGCGCCTGCGGGCTTGAAACAAACGACCTCGGTGTTACTTTCCAGCGTGCACCTCGTGTTCGCGGACGCGCGCACTTGCGCCCCAACAACGCGCGAGCCGAACCGACCGCAAGAAGACCGCAAGAAGCCCGCGAGAAGCCCGCAAGAAGCCCGCGCTAAACCCGCGAACGTACAGACGAGCAACCGAAGAGGAATCAACGCATGCGCGCCGAGAAGCACTCTGTGAGTTTGAATTCGCGTTCTGAAATGCGAGTCCATACGGGCCTTGCCCTCGCCGTCCTCCTCTGCGCCACCCCCGCACTCGCGGATACCGCGAGCGACGTTCGATACACCGATCTCCTCGCACGCTTGGGTGCATCCGCGCCGACCGGTGCCGGCGTCGGCGTCGGGCAAGTCGAAGCGAACGAAGGTTCCAACTTCGCGCCCGATCAGTCGCTCTCTGAGTTCGCCGGAACAGCCTTCACGGTCTCCGGCGCGAGTGCTGCGAGTTGGCATGCCACCGAAGTCGCCAAAGCGTTCTACGGAAACTCGCTGTCGATCGCACCAGGCATCACCAACGTGTGGTGCTGGAGCGCGAGTCCGTTCGTGACAACGAGTTACCTCAAACTCGGCTCCGGCAGCGCGGTGGTTCCGCTCACGCCACCAACCGGCCTTCGCGTCTTCAACCACTCGTGGATCGGCTCGTTCGGAAGCACTGGAAACGACAACGAGGCACTGCGCCGCCTTGACTTCTCCATCAATCGCGACCAACTCACGGTTGTCGCTGGCGTGAACAACGGCGCGGGAAGTGCCGGACAGCCCATGATGGCGTATGCGTTCAACTCGATCGCAGTTGGCCTTCCGAATGGTGCGCACTCCAACTCGTTGACCCCGACCGGCATCGACGGGCCAAATCGCCGCAAGCCCGACATCGTGGCGCCTGGGCAGTTCACGAGCTTCGCAACGCCGGTCGTCGGCGCGGCTGCTGCGCTCTTGTGGGATACCGCCGACAGCCATCCCTCGACCGTCGGCAACGTGAACGCCGCGCGCGCGATCACCGTAAAAGCCGCGCTGCTCGCGGGTGCGCAACATCGCGCGGGTTGGTCGAACGGTACTCCTGAATCGGGCGCAACGAAGGGCATCACCGCCACTCCGCTCGACCCGCTGTACGGCGCGGATCTCCTCGACATCAATCGCTCCCACCTCATCTTCACTGGCGGCGAAGCGACTGGATTTGCCGCGCCGCAAGCGAGCACCTTCGAACGCCACGCAGGTTGGGATTACATCCCGACCGTCATCTCGAATACGAGCGTCTACTGGTCGTTCCGCATGCATCAACCCGTCGACGAGGTCAGCGTGGTTGCGACGTGGCATCGACTGGTTGCGACCAACTTCACTGCGTGGAACATGCAGGATTTCGACCTCAAGTTGTCGAAGCTCGTTGGTGGAGTTCCGACCTCGATCTCGGGCACCGCGGGCGTTGGTGTATACGCGTCGGGCAACGTCGAGTCGAACTCGACCATCGACAACGTCGAGCACCTCTACCTCCGCAACCTCGCGGCGGGCGACTATGTGCTTGAACTCAAGCGAAAGACCGGAACGCAAACCGCGCTTCCAGTGTGCGTCGCGTGGTACATCCCCGAAACGACGCCGTCGAACCCCGCAGATCTCGACAACGATGGAACGGTCGGCGCGGCCGATCTGTCGATCCTTCTCTCGCAGTGGGGAACGAACGGCTCGGCGGACCTTTCGGGCAACAACCTCGTTGGTGCGGAAGACCTTTCGATCCTTCTCGCCTCGTGGGGTTGATGCGAGGTTGACGCGGGGTTGATGTTGGGTTGACGCGGGGTTGATGTTGGGTTGACGCGGGGTTGAAACGGGGTTGACGCGTGATTGCGGCGTCGTTGATTTGGCGCCGATTTCGGGATGCCCCAGGTTCACTCGGCCTGATCGCGAACGGCTTTCCATTACCATTCGCGGCCCATGCGGCCTATGACGCAACGCATCTGGCTCGCGGTACTCCTCCTCGTGGTGGGAGTCCCGCTCGTCTACCCGATTTGGCTCGGGGTGGCGAGTGCGTTTGTTGCGGACGACGGCTCGTTCACGCTCTTCCACGTGCTGAACGTCTTCCGCGATCCGGTGCTGCGTGAAGGACTTCGCAACGCGTTCTTGATCGCGTGCTGTACGACGGTGGTCGCCGTCACGATCGCGCTGCCGCTGGCGATGCTGTCCGCGCGGGCGACGTTCCCTGGGAAGCCCCTGCTCTCGACCTTGATCCTCGCGCCGTTGGTCTTGCCGCCCTTCGTCGGCGCGATCGGGATGAAGCAATTGCTCGGGCGCGAAGGCGCGGTCAACGCGCTCCTCCTCGATCTCCATGTCGTCTCGTCGCCGATCGACTTCCTGCACACCGGCGGCTTCTTTCTGATCGTGCTTCTCGAAGCGGTCGCGCTCTTCCCGATTCTCTATCTCAACCTCGTTGCGGCAGTCGCGAATCTCGATCCGTCGATGGAAGAGGCCGCGACGAATCTCGGTGCTGGCCGTGTGAAGCGGTTCTTCCGTGTGACGCTGCCCTTGATCCGTCCGGGGCTCTTCGCCGGCGGAACAATCGTCTTCGTGTGGAGTTTCACCGAACTCGGCACGCCACTGATGCTCGAGTTCACGAAGACGACGCCGGTCCAGATCTTCAACGGCATCAAGGAGATGGAAGCGTCACGCCAGCCGTACGCGCTGACGGCGGTGATGCTTGGCGCGACGATCCTGTCGTACACCGTCGGGCGATTGATCCTCGGTGGCAAGGGCCACGCGATGCTTGCGAAGGCAAGCGCAGGCGCGGGGCTCAAGCCGCTGACGGGAAATGCTGGAATCATCGCCGCGGGCCTCTTCGCGATGGTTGCGCTGATCGCGATGCTGCCGCACGTCGGCGTCATCGGGACAGCGCTTGCCGCAAACGGCCAGTGGTACGGCACGGTGTTCCCTGAACGTTGGACGCTCGACCACTTCGTGCAAGCGATTTCGCATCCGCTCGCGGCGGGCGCGGTGCGCAACTCGATCATCTTCGCTGGTGTTGCGACGATCGTCGATGTTGTCGTCGGACTCTTCGTCGCGCGACTTCTCGTGCGTGGCACCGTGCGTGGACGCGGCGTTCTCGACGCACTCGTCATGCTGCCGCTCGCGGTGCCGGGGCTCGTCTTTGCCTTTGGTCTTGTCGCGGCGAGTTTGCGTTGGCCGTTCGGGCCAGGCGGCCCACTTGAATCTGTCGGCAACATCCTCGGCGCCACGCCGAATCCGATTCCATTCCTGATCCTCGCCTACGCCGTGCGACGACTCCCCTACGTCGTTCGCTCCGCCGCCGCGGGCCTCGAACAGACCTCGGTCGCGCTTGAAGAAGCCGCGTTCAACGTCGGCGCGAGCCGGTGGCGCGTGACGCGCAAGATCGTGCTGCCGCTGCTTGCGGCGAACCTCGCGGCGGGCGCGATTCTCGCGTTCTGCTTCGCGATGCTGGAAGTGTCAGATAGCCTCATCCTCGCGCAGCGCGAGGCGGACTACCCAATCACCAAGGCGATCTTCACGCTGGCTGAGCGACTCGGCGACGGCCCTGGCGTCGCGAGCGCGCTTGGCGTGTGGGCGATGGCGTTCCTCGGCGTCGCGTTGGCGACCGCCGCCGCGCTCGTCGGCAAGAAGGCCGGCGCGATCTTCCGCGGGTGAGGTGCGCGCGGGGAGTACCCCGTGCTGAGTATCCCGTGTTGGGCCCGTGCGTCAGCGCGCGCCCACTTCGGCGACATGTCCACTCATCGACGCTTGCCAAGCACGCCGTTTGCGCCGAGTTCTTCCGAGATGCGAAGCAGTTGGTTGTACTTCGCGGTGCGGTCCGAGCGGCATGGTGCGCCCGTCTTGATCTGGCCGCAGTTCGTCGCGACGGCGATGTCGGCGATCGTCGAATCCTCAGTCTCGCCCGAACGGTGTGAGAGAACCGCGCGATAGCCGTTGCGATGCGCGAGGTTGACCGCGGCGAACGTCTCGCTGAGCGTGCCGATCTGGTTGACCTTCACGAGGATCGCGTTGCCGCACTTCTCCTCGATGCCCTTCGCGAGGAACTTTGGATTCGTCACGAAGAGATCGTCGCCGACGAGCTGCGTGGTCTTTCCGAGACGCTCCGTCAACTTGCGCCAGCCGGACCAATCGTTCTCAGCGAGGCCGTCTTCGATCGAGTGGATCGGGAACTTCGCGCACCACGAGGCCCACATGTCGATGATCTCGTCGCTCGTTGCAATGCGGTCGGGGTTCGACTTGAAGAAGCAGTAGCCTTCCTTGCCGCGCTCCTTCGCCTCGTTCGCGAGTTCGCTCATCGCCGGATCGAGCGCGATGAACACCTGCTCGCCGAGCTTGTAGCCAGCCTTCTCGACGGCGATCGCGATGAGTTCAAGCGCCTCTTCATTCGACTTGAGGTTCGGCGCGAAGCCGCCTTCGTCACCGACGGCGGTCGCGAGATGCTTGTCGTGCAGGACCTTCTTGAGCGCGTGGTAGCACTCGACGCCGCAGCGGAGTGCCTCTTCAAAATCGAGGAATCCCCACGGTTGGATCATGAACTCCTGCATGTCGACGTTCGAGTCGGCGTGCTTGCCGCCGTTCAGGATGTTCATCATCGGAACAGGCAACGTCTTCGCCGCCACGCCACC
>JBJOHQ010000486.1:0-8760 GCA_046047595.1 Planctomycetota bacterium
AGCGGCTGGTACTTCGAATACGCGAATTCGTACTACCCGGATTCGGACGACAGCGCGATGGTTGCGATGGCGCTCGCCCGCGTCGCACGCGGTTGCACAGCGTCGACGGAGCAATCAACGCAGGCCCGCGCGGAGACGATTGCGGCCGCGGAGCGCGGAGTGCGTTGGATTCTCGCGATGCAAAACGACGATGGCGGTTGGGCGGCGTTTGACCGTACGCGTGATCGTCGCATTCTCGATTACGTGCCGTTCGCCGACCACAACGCGATGCAAGATCCGTCGTGCCCCGACATCACGGGGCGCGTGCTCGAGTGTCTTTCGTGGCACGGCTACACGAAGGAGCACCCGTCCATTCGCGCAGCACTCGCGTTCATTCGCGCGCGACAAGAGCCTGATGGGCCGTTCTTTGGTCGCTGGGGTGTCAATTACATCTACGGAACGTGGCAGGCGGTGATCGGTCCGATTCGCTGCGGTGTCTCGCGCAACGAGGAGTGGATTCAGCGTGCGGGCCGTTGGATGAAGTCCATTCAAAAGCCGGACGGCAGTTTCGGCGAGAGCGCCGACACCTACGAAGATCCATCGTTGCGAGGGCAGGGGCCTTCGACCGCGAGCCAAACCGCGTGGGCGGCCATGGTGTTGCAGGAAGTGTTCGGCGCCGAGGACCCTGATCTCAAGCGGGCGATTGACTGGCTCTGCCGAACGCAACTCGACACCCTCGCCGCGGCGGATCCGCTGTCAAATCCCGACGGCGACCCCGCCGGAAGTTGGCGCGAAACCGAGTACACCGGCACCGGGTTTCCGAAGGTCTTCTACCTCCGTTACCACTTGTACCGCCTGTACTTCCCGACGATGGCGATTGGGCGCTACCTCGATGCCCACGGGCGCGGGCTCTCGGGCAAGCGGCTCATCGATCGCGGCGAGCGTGCGGCGCTCTTTGAGTGAAGTGGCGCTCGGGGTAGAAGCCGCTTCCGAGGAAAAATCCTCGCGCCGTTGAACATCCCTCGTTGCCCAAACAACTTTTTGTTGAAATTTGAACGCCATGTGGTTCCGACGATTTCGCGGATCGCGCATGATGTCTTTGGCTGAGTCCCTCCGCTCATTGGTCCGCCGCGCGCATTTTGCGGGGCGGAGCTCACGAGGCCACCCGCGTGCGCCGCGCCTTCCGTGTTGTTGCGCTGCACGACTTGCCGCGGCCATTTCTTCTCGCGGACCTTCAGTGTTTCACTGAGGAGTGCACATCGTGCAGAGTTCTTCCATGCTCCGCGCTGGTCGCGGGGCGAGCGTCATCGGATTGATGCAACGCTCGAGTCTCGTCGTGTCGACCGCACTGATCGCGGTCGTCTCCCTGTTCTCAACCGCTTGTCGCCAAGAGGCCGCCGCATCGCCGACAGCGACGGTGCAGGCATCAGCGCCCGCCTCGCCGCCGGCAGCGTCGCCCGCCTCGCCGCCCGCGTCGGTGCAAGCATCGCCGCCAGCGTCGCAGCCTGCATCACCGCAGGCATCGCTGCCTGCGTCGGCGCTGCGACCGGCACCGGTCACGCCACCCGCAGTACCGCCAACGCCTTCGGTCCCATCGTCACCTGCGCTTTCGCGAGAAGCAGTCGAGTCCTCGCTCAACATGCTGCTTGAGTCGAAACGGATCGATCAGGCTCTGCGGAATCGAGCGCTCGACGTGCTGTTTCCACGGGCAAGTCTGTCAGCCGCCGACCGAAGGCTCGCGTCGGTCTTCCAAGCGTTGCTCCTCGCCGATGGCGTCGCGCGTGAGACGCTCATCGAACGACTCGACTCTGACGTGGCGCGCGCCGTTGATCCTCCGATTTCAACGTGGCGTGTCTTCGTTCCACAGCTTCAGGGAAACATGGATGATTTGGATCCCGCGCTCAGGGAAGAATTGACCGCACTCGTCGGCCGGGGCTATCCACTCTTTGTCCGCGACCTCGAGACGGGCATCGATTTTCGATTGATCCCCGGCGGCGAAGTTCCGGGCCGCGCGGAAGGGAAGCGCGCGCGCGTTGAGCCGTTCTACATTGCGATCTGTGAAGTCGATGAGTGCGATTGGTTCCGATTCCGTGGCGGCGATCGCGCGTCGCTGTTGCCCGCCGAAGGGCGATCGTGGCACACGGTGAGCCGCTACTGCTCGGATGCCGGACTTTCACTTCCGACCGAAGTGGAGTGGGAATTCGCCGCGCGCGCCGGCACACGCGCACCATTCTGGATGGGTGAGTTTCCTATTCCGGGTGATATTCACTGCGCACGAGATGCAGCGCGTGACGCAAACCAACGTGGCGTGAACACGTCCTACCTAGCCAACCCATTCGGTCTCTATCACGTGCATGGCAACGTCGCGGAGTGGTGCACGCACCCACTCGGTGCGCTTGGCGGCCCCAAGCAGGCTGTGCGCGGTGGTTCATACCGCAAGCCCATCGGGGAATGCGCCGTCGCGTCGTGCGAACTTCTCTCGAAGGATCAAGATCATCCTGCGGTCGGGTTCCGACCAATTCGCCGCATCACTCCCGGTCTCACCCGCATCATCGCGTCAGAGAAGCAGCCACTCCGCGTGGTGGTCGTCGACGATGGTGGTGCGCTCGATGAACACTGGCGCGTCGAGGTCGTGACTGAGACTCCCGATCCTGAGATCCATCAACTTGACCCAACGTTCGTGGACCGTTTGCTCGCGACGCAGAAATTGACCGGGCTCCCTTGGGAAGTCAAGGATCTTGAAACCGGACTTCGTATGCGCCTTGTTCCGAACGGCGAGTTCACCGTCACGGAGAATTCAGGCTCGGATGCTGGCTATCGCGTGTTGATCGCGCATCCCTTCTACCTCAGTGAGTGCGAAGTGACGCTGAGTGATTGGCAAAGACAACTCGGCGGCGAGCCGATGGTGCTCTCCGATCGCCCGATCTCGAACCAATCGTGGGAGGAGTGTCAAACCTATCTGCGCAAGGCGAAAGCCGCGCTGCGATTCCCAAACGAGTTTGAGTGGCAGTGGGCGTGCACATTTGGAAAGGATGAGAAGTTCTCGTGGCCCAATGAGATGCTCCCTCGAAAGGAGCGCGTGAATGACGCGAGTCACTGGGTTCAGCCAGGGAACAGGGTGGAGTTTTCTGACCGCCTGCTTGATGTGGGCCGCATGGCGTCGAACCCGTATGGATTCAGAGGCATGCATGGCAACGCGCGCGAATGGTGCTTGAATCCATTTGACTTGGATGAACTCATTCCCGAGCCCGATGATCGTCCGATTGGTGGATCTGCCGAAGTGCGATCGGTGCGCGGCGGCGCAGCATCGGATGATGTATCGCAGTGCCAAGCTGGCGCGCGCATGCAACGCTATCGGGGCGACAAGGATGCGGGACTTCGCGTTGCGCGCAGCGTGGTGTCGAGCCGAGAACTCCTCGTTCGGGAGTGGCCGAAAGATGCGAAGCGCACCCTGGACGATGTCGAGCGCCCACGGCCGGGCGAGGGGAAATCCAACGAAACCGTTGGTGACGAGCCAAAGCCCGACGGAGTCGTCGGACAGCCGACCAAAGACAATGAAGGGAATGGCCAACCTGGAGGAGGCCAGGGCAAAGATGGCTTAGGCCCAGTGCCAGCGAAGCCAACCGGGGTCGGCATGATGCCAGGGAAAAACAACGGCCAGAACCAAGGCGGCGGCAGTGGTCAAGACGAGAAGAAACCAGCCGAGAAGGATCCAGCCGGTGAGGGTGACGGCCGAGATAGCGGAAATGGCAAGGATGGAAAGGACGGCACGCTGCCACCGCCCGATGCTCCGATCGAGACTGCGGGTACATGAGGATTGAAGTGCACCCATTGGAATGCACCGATTGGAAAGCACCCAGTGGAAAGCACCCTGTAGAAAGCACCCTGTAGAAAGCATGCGTCGTGCGTCGATCGTTCGAGAAACGGGGCTCCTCGAACGGCCCGAAGATCGAGCAAAACGCGCGCATACAAGTTTGGCAGAAGTTCACCCCCGAGGTCGTGGTAGTCTCGCGGCATGACTCTCATCGAGCCGCGGAGGTTGACAGAAGATGACGATGGTGCGGAAGTTGCTTTCCCAGCACTTCCGCGCCATCGCGTTCTTGCGCGCCTTGGCGAAGGCGCCCACGGGGTGGTGTATGTCGCCGAGACGATGGGAACCCCGTCGATCCGGTGCGCCGTCAAGGTGCTTCGCGCAGAACTCGATTCAACAAGCGCGCTTCGCCGGTTTGAGGCAGAGCGTGTTGCGTTGGCCGGACTCGATCATCCGGCGATCATCACGATCAACGATGCAGGGCGCACGTCCGATGGACGGCCATTCTTCGCGATGCCGATCGTGCAAGGTGAGCCGCTAACGACAGCGAGTCGTCAAGCGCAACTTTCGGTTCGTGAGCGGGTCACGCTCTTCCTGCAGGTGCTCGGCGGCGTTGCGCACGCGCATCGACGTGGAATGCTGCACCGCGACTTGAAGCCAGGAAATGTGCTCGCAGAGCGCGTCGAGGGCGGTTGGCGTGTTCGCATCATTGACTGGGGACTCGCGCAAGCACTTCAAAATGATCGCGCCGAGATGGATCGTCAGAGCTCGCGGCATGAAGTTGGGAGTGCAGTTGAGAATGCAGCTTGGCATGCCTCTGAGATTGGCGCGGTGCACAGTGCTGGAAGCGCGGTTCTATCCAACGCGTCGCGCGCGGGTGTGATCGGAACGCCCGAGTTCATGAGTCCTGAGCAGGCTGATGGAAGCTCGACACGCGGTGATGTTCGAAGCGACGTTTGGTCGCTCGGTGTGATGCTCTATCACTTGTTGACCGATCGACTGCCGTTTTCGCGCGACGATGTTCGAGGACTTCGTCCATCTTCGTTGGCGCAATATCTGCGTGAAACATCGGTTTTACCGCCGTCGAAGGCGACGCACGCTGCAAACGACGCGTTGCTTTTGCGTGGTGATCTCGACGCCATCATCGCGAAGGCGCTCGCGCGCAATCCAGATTCGCGCTACCAAAGTGTCGATGAGTTCGGCGCGGACCTCGACGCGTGGCTTCGTGGTGAAGCGGTGCGTGCGCGTCCTGAGTCGATGCTCGCAGGGAGTTGGCGTTTCGCGGCGCGGCACCGCGTGGCATCCATCGCGGTCGTGCTGGCAACTGTCGCGCTGCTTACTTCAACGGTGGTCGCACTTCTCTCGGCACAACGGGCGCATCGCAGCGAAATCCACGCGGAAGCGACCGCCGAGTTTCTCGAGGATCTCCTGCGCGGACTCGAATCAAAGACAGGCCAGGGTTTTGATCGCGCGTTGATGATCGAGGTTCTTCTCGATGCGGGCGCCCGACTTCCTGAACTCGATGCCACGGATGACATCGCGGCCGTGCGTGTTCGTCTCGCACTCGGACATGCATGGTCTTCGCTCGGCTTTCAGCGAGATGCGGAGCGCATGATGCGTCCGGCGGTTGAGCGCGTTCGCGCCTCGATGGATGAAGACACGCCTCTCGCGCGTCGATTGCTCGCGGAGTATGCGCGCGTCGTGTTGGGCGATGATCCAAATCAGGCACGCACCATCGCGCTGCGACTTGCACAGCGTGGCGCAACGCTGCGCGGACAACTTTGGCCGCGTGATGAGGAGAGTTTGCGGGCATTGGTGATCTTGTTGCCTGTCATGAATCTCTCAGCGTTCGAGGAGAGTTCAAGTCGAGGGAATGCTGGAAAATCCGGAGAATCACGGCAAAATCGCACGCAACGCGTCGAAGTCGCGCGGCTCTCGGAGATCAGCAATGTCGAAGGAATGAGCGTACTCGATGTCCAAAGTGCGCTCGCGCACATTGAGCGTTGTTCAGGTGCGATGTCGAAACTCGCGTTTGAAGCGCGCGCTGTTCTCCTTCGAACGCGCGTCGATTACCCGCAGAAAGAAGCCACGCTTGCCGACATGCGCGCATTGCATGAGCAACTCATCGCGCTTCCAGAATTCGCCACAGTCCGTGGGAAAGTCGCTGTTTCGATTTCGCTTGCGCTCTCGCAACTCTCTCGCGTGGAAGAACTCATCGCATTTGCCGAGAGTGAACGTGCGGCACTCGAGCCAACACTCGGTCCCGCCAACGGCTCGATCCTCAACCTGCGTTTCAATCGGGCGATGTCCATGGCGAACCTCGGTCGTTTGGACGAAGTGTTGGAGGAGTTTGTTGAAATTCTCGCGGCGTACCAACGGCTTCAAGAGCCTGACGGCCCGATGAGTTCATGGGTGCGACGTTCGGCGTTCACTTGGCTTGCGTCGGCGGGTGACGTCGAGCGTTTGGAACGGATGCGTATCGCCTATCTCGAAGAGTGTGCACTTGTCGGGGCCGAGCCGGTTTCGCGTCAAGAGTTTGATGATGCGATCGCGCGAGCGCGGTCGATGTCGAATCGTGCAGTAGACCAGTGATTGCCGCTCGACGATCGGCTGCAATCCGGAGGCCGCGACTTTCGCGAATTTGAGGCGCGAAACCGAGCCTCTCCCGCCGAAATGGATGTGCGCTCTCTCGCACTCGTCGTACATTGCGCGGATGCGCTTTCAACAGTCGCCTCTCGGTCTCCATTCGATTTCAGCGGTCTGTGGTCTTCTTTCGAGCACAGTGGTGGCGCTGGTTTGCGCTTGTCTGACAGGCGCCGTCGGGATTTCAGCCGTTGCAGGCCCGCCGGATCTCTCGCTCGATCAGAACGCGGCGATTGTGGTCCCGCCATCGGTCTTACTTGAAGGCGATCCGTTCCGACAACTCGATGAAGTGCTTCCGACAGCGAATGATTTTCGCAGCGCCTCGGGCGCACCGGGCGCGCGCTATTGGCAGCAGAAGGTCGATCACGACATCGAGGTTGAACTCGATCCGTCGCGTGCGGAGATCACGGGTACGCAGCGCATCGTCTACCACAACAATTCGCCCGACGAACTGCGCTACCTCTGGGTGCAACTCGATCAAAATCGATTCCGACGCGATTCGCTCGGAGAGCGCGCCGAGCCTGCGCCCGACCTCTCGTCGCCGCAAGATGTGCGTTTCTTACGAAACCTCGTCGAACAAGCAGAGTGGGAGGGTGGATATCGCGACGTCGTGGTGCAAGACGCACAAGGTGCGATGCTGCCAACGACGATCGTCGACACGATGATGCGCATCGATCTGCCTGCGCCGCTTGCGCCAGGAGCGTCGTTCCGCTTCCAAATGTCGTGGCGATTTCCCGTCGTCAAGAACACGGTGACGCGCGCGCGATCGAACTACGAATTGCTCGGCGAAGGCGATCCGGACCGCAAGGATGCGGATCTCGCGCCGCTCTACGTTGTTGCGCAATTCTTCCCACGACTCGCGCCCTACAACGATGTGCGCGGTTGGCAACACAAACAGTTCCTCGGCCAGGGCGAATTTGCGCTGGAATTCGGCGATTACAAACTCGCGGTCACGGTGCCCGATACGTGGACGGTCGGTGCGTCGGGCGTCTTACAGAATCCGCAAGACGTGTTGACCGATGCGCAACGCGAGCGCCTCGCGGAAGCTGCGCGTGACGAGAAGCCTCGGTTCATCACAACGCCCGAGGAAGCTGCCATCCGTCGCGCCGCAAAGCCGCAAGGAAAGCGCACATGGCGATTCACCGCAGACAACGTGCGCGACGTTGCATTCGGCGCGAGCGCGTCGTTCATTTGGGATGCGGCGAAGGCACCCGTTGCGGGAACCGATCGCGCGGCTCTCGCGATGAGTTACTACCCGCAAGAAGCGGAGCCGCTTTGGAGCCGTTACTCAACGCATGCTGTCGCTCACACGATTGATTCCTACTCACGCCATGCGTACCCGTATCCCTATCCGGTCGCGATTAGCGTGAACGGCCCAGTGGGCGGCATGGAGTACCCCATGATTTCGTTCAACGGTCCTCGACCAGAGAAAGATGGCACCTATTCCGCCGGAACGAAGTGGGGACTCGTTGGGGTGGTGATTCACGAGGTTGGGCACAACTGGTTCCCGATGATCATCAACTCTGATGAACGTCAGTGGACGTGGATGGACGAGGGCCTCAACACGTTCTGTCAGTTTCTTGCTGAGCAAGAGTGGGAACACAAGTATCCAAGCGGCCGCGGTGATCCCGAGAAAATCGTCAGCTACATGACGGACTCGGCGCAAGAGCCGATCATGACGAACTCGGAAAGCGTGCGAAAACTCGGGCCGAACGCATATGCGAAGCCTGCGACCGCACTGAACGTCTTGCGCGAAACCGTGCTCGGTCGCGAACTCTTCGATTTCGCGTTCCGCGAGTACTGTCGTCGCTGGGCGTTCAAGCGGCCGGAGCCTGCCGACTTCTTCCGCACGATGGAAGACGCCTCGGGCGTTGATCTTGATTGGTTCTGGCGCGGTTGGTTCTACTCGACGCGACCGGTCGACGTGCGCATCGAGAAACTCACGCGCTACACGCTTGATTCGCGTGATCCCGATGTCGTAAAGCCAGAGAAGAAGTCAGTGCGCGACGCACGCCCGAAGACGCTGAGCACAGAGCGGAACGAAGCGCTTGACGTACGCGCCGATCGATTCCCTGAGTTGCTTGATTTCTATTCGACGTTTGATGAATTGGATGTGACGCCGGAAGATCGACGCCGATTCAAAGGTCTCGTTGAACGTCTTGGCGCGCGAGATGCTGAACTCTTGAAGACTCCGCTCCACTTCACCATCGCACGATTCACAAACGACGGCGGCATTCCCACGCCGCTTCCACTGCGACTGACCTTCGCGGATGGAACGTTCGAAGAGACTGTCATTCCCGCCGAAATCTGGCGTTACGCCGGTGGTC
>JBJOHQ010000487.1:0-5997 GCA_046047595.1 Planctomycetota bacterium
GAGTTGCGTCGAGCACCGGACGCGTCGCAGAAGGAACGACGATGACCACTTCCTATCCGACGCGCGCACTCATCGATATCTCGCCGAAGATCACGCCAGATATTGCGGTTTGGCCCGGCGACTCGCCCGTGTCACGCGAAGTGCTCTGTCATCTCGATGACGGAGCGACGGTCACACTCTCGACCTTGCGCACAACCGTGCATCTCGGCGCACACGCCGACGGCACCAATCACTACGGAAGGGATGCGGGCTGCATCGACGCGATGCCGCTCGAACGTTACATCGGCCCGTGTCACGTCATCCGCGCGCGCGCTGAGCGCCGCCCTGGTGGCACGCGCGTCGCAGTCGCCGATCTCGACACGCCGCTCAGCGCGATCCATCATCCGCGCGTACTCATCTACACCGGCACATTCCCCGATTTCACCGCGTGGAACAGCGACTTTGCCGGGCTCGATCCTGCGCTCGTCGATGCACTTGCCGATCGTGGCGTGACGTTGATCGGCATTGACACGCCAAGCGTCGACGTGCAGGAATCGAAAGATCTCGCGGCGCACAAGCGATTTGAAGCGCGCGATGTCTCGATTCTCGAAGGCCTGCGGCTCGAACATGTCGCGAGCGGAACGTACGAACTCATCGCGCTTCCGCTCTCACTCGTCGGCTTCGACGCAAGTCCGGTTCGCGCCGTGTTACGCTCTCTCGTATGAGCGAAGCGCAGCACGACATCGTTTCATCTCGCGCACCTGAGCCGGTCGGCGCATATCCACACGCGAAACGCGCGGGGAATCTGCTGTTTCTTTCAGGTGTTGGCCCGCGCAAGCGTGGATCGAAAGAGATTCCAGGCGTCACGCTTGGTTCCGATGGCCGCATCGTTGCGAAAGATATTGAAGCGCAGTGTCGCTCGTGCTTTGACAACGTGAAAGCGGTGATGGAAGACGCCGGTGTGCCGTGGGAAAATCTCGTCGACGTGACAGTGTTTCTCACCGACATGAAGAACGACTTTCCGATCTACAACCGCATTTACGCCGAGTATTTCGCGGGCCCTGGGAATCCGAATCCAACGCGCACGACGCTCGCGATCACCGCACTGCCAACGCCGATCGCGGTAGAAGTGAAGGCGATCGCTGTCATCTCGTAAGCGCGTCATGCGGGAATGTCGAGCGACTGAACCCGAGCACGATGACACTCCGACGCACACCGTCCATGATGCACGCGTCTGGGAACGTCCCCCACTCGACAAAACCGCGCGAACGAAACAGCCGCAAACTCGGCTCGTTGTGCGCGAAGCAGATCGCGAGAATGCGATCAATGCCGCATGCAGGCGCACGCTCGAGAAGCGCATCAAGCATCGCGCGACCAACACCGCGTCCCGCCGCGCGATCAGCGACATAGACCGAAATTTCCGCCGTCGGCGCATACGCCGCGCGCTCTTTGAAATTCGTGAATGCGCCCCACGCGCAAACGCCTTCGGCATCGACTGCAACCAGCACTGGCCGACGCGTGAAATCGCGCTGCAAAAACCACGCGCGCCGTGCTTCGATCGTTTGTGGTTCGAGGTCCGCGGTTGCGATGCGCTTTGGGATCGACTCGTTGTAAATCGCGCGAATCGCTTCGAGGTCGCTTTCGCTCGCATCACGCAGCGCAAATGGTGCTGAGCCATTCACAGGACTTCTCCCGTTGCGATGCAGACGTTGGAGATGTCGCTGAAGAAGCGCAGTGCTTCGTGTCCACCTTCGCGACCGATGCCCGAATCCTTCACGCCACCAAACGGCACGCGCAAATCGCGCAACATCCAGCAATTCACCCACACGGTGCCTGCATCAAGTTTCGCCGCGATGCGATGCGCACGCGAGAGATCGCGCGTCCACACACTTGCCGCGAGGCCGTAGCGCGTGTTGTTTGCCATCGCCACCGCATCACGATGTCGATCAAATCCGTGGACCGTCACCACAGGGCCGAACGTCTCTTCTTGGACGCAAGAACTCTCTGCGGGCACACCGAGCAAAACCGTCGGTTCGAGAAATGCGCCCTGCGCCACGCGCGGTGCAAGTCCACGCGGAATACCGCCACCACAGGCCACAACGCCGCCATCCGCAACACCGCGCTCAATCGCGGCAATCACTTTCTCGCGATGCGCCTTCGACACGAGCGCGCCGAGATCGGTTTCCGCCGCAAGCGGATCACCAACTTTCATCGCGCGCACTGCATCAACAAAGCGCTCGGTGAATTCCTTCATGCGCGAGCGATGGACGAGAATTCTCGACGAACACAGGCAAATCTCGCCTTGATTCAAGAATGAGCTCCGCACGATTTCAGGGAGCGCCACCGAAAGATCTGCATCTTCACAGACAATGGCCGCGTTCTTTCCGCCGAGTTCGAGCGACGCAGGAATCAGCCGCTCACCACAGCGTGCGGCGATGCGTCGACCGGTCACCGTGCCACCCGTGAAACTCACCGCGCGTACATGCGGGCAATCAACAATGGCCTGTCCAGCTTCGGCGCCCAATCCATGCACCACATTCAGAACTCCCGGTGGCAAACCAGCAGCGCGTGCGATTTCGCAAAGCACCGTCGCCGTCGTCGGCGTGAGTTCACTCGGTTTCGCAAGCACACAGTTTCCCGCGGCAAGCGCGGGCGCGATCTTCCACGTGAAGAGATAGAGCGGCAAATTCCACGGCGAAATGCAGCCAACAACGCCGAGCGGCTTGCGCAAGACGTAGTTGATCGCGTGCGCAGGGCGCTCGGTGACGAAGCTCTCGCTCGCATCGTGCAGAATTGCTGTGGCGAAGTAGCGAAAGTTTGCAGCGGCGCGCGGAATATCAAGCGAACGCGCGAGTGCGAGCGGCTTTCCCGTGTCTTCGCACTCAAGCCGTGCGAGTTCATCGAGTCGCGCATCGATACCCGCCGCAATCGCAAGCAAAATGCGCGAGCGCTCGGCCGCTGGCGTCCGACCCCACACCGCGAACGCGCGTTGTGCAGCATCCGCTGCGCGAGCGACATCGCTTGCATTGCCACGCGCAATCGCGCGCAACGACGCGCCTGTCGCAGGATTTTCGCGCGGAATGCGTTCGCCTGAAAGCGATGCTTCAAAGGAGCCGTTGATGAAATGGTCGACGTCGTACATCGCGTTTCCTCGCGCCATGCGCGCGCTCGTCTCACACACTCAATCGTCACTCCTCATGCGAACCACGCGCGAACCACGCGCGAACCACACGCGCACTTACTGCGCGGCGAGGCGGCCGCCATCGACTGGCAAGTTCACGCCGTTGACGTAACTCGCCGCGGGCGACGCGAGAAAAAGAATCGCCATTGCGAGTTCACGCGCGTCGCCAAGTCGACCTGCCGGAATCGTCGCGATTGCGTCGCGCTCCACTTCATCCACCGTCGTCCCGCCGCGCGATGCTTTGCCCTTGAAAAGCGCTTCCAAACGCGCAGTCTTCGTGAATCCTGGCATGACGTTGTTCACGGTGATGCCGAATCGTCCGAGTTCGCTCGCGAGCGTCTTCGTCCAGTTCGCCATCGCAGCGCGCACCGTGTTTGAAACACCAAGTCCCTTGATCGGCGTAAACACCGACGTACTCGTGATGTTGATGATGCGTCCGTAGCCCGCGGCACGCATCGTTGGCGCGCACGCTTGCGTCCACGCCTGCGCACAACCAAGGTGCATCGCCATCGCCGTGACGTAATCGCGCGGACGCGCTTCGATCGCCGTTCCTGCCGCAGGACCACCCGTGTTGTTGACGAGAATGTGCACCGCACCGAGTCGCGTCACTGCTTCGTGTGCAACGCGCTCGGTCGCTTCCAAATCAGAGAAGTCGGCGAGAATTGTCTCGTGCGCAAGACCCGAAATCTCGCGCAATTCCCCGAGCACTTTCGCGAGTCCATCTTCGTTGCGACCAACGATCGCAACACGAGCTCCCGCGCGCGCGAATTCGAGCGCAGTCGCACGGCCAATACCCTGCGTTGCGCCGCAAACAACGGCGGTCTTCCCTTCGAGCGAGAGCGGATTCATTCCTGATGGAAATGTCGAGTGTGGTGTCGAGTGTGAGTTCGCGGGAAGCATCGTGGGGCGCAGGATAGCCGCACGGATTCCTGCGAAGTGCAATGCGATTTCACGCGCGTGAAAGGCTCAGCCGCCGAAGTTTCCGAGCAACACCGCCATGTCCGCCGCATCGGTCGTGCCGTCGCCATTGAGATCCGTCGGGCCGGCGCTCCCCCAGCCGTTCAACATCTCGGCAAGATCCGCGGCGTTGACCGTACCGTCACCGTTCAGGTCGCCCGGAATTCCGCATGTCCCTGGCGTGACGAAGGTCTTCGTCGGACTCGTCGCAACGTTGTTCGAGACATCAAGCGCGCGGATGAAGTACTCAACGGTCGCGCAATCTGCTTGCGCAGGAATCACGCCGCGCCAGAGGCTGTTTCCCGACCAGAGCATTGGCACCGACACAGGCTTGCCGCCATCGACGGAGTACACGAGGAAGACGCCCTTGTCGTCGTAACCACGATCGCTCGTTGTGCCATCGAAGACTTCGGTGCGCACCACGTATGGACCTGCGGTACGCGATGGAACCTGTTCCACGAGCTTGATGTTCGGCGCGATCGTGTCAGCAGGACCCGTGTTGATGTAGATGCGATTCTGGAACGCACCCGATTCGCCTTGCGCGGTCACGATGTCCGGCTTGCCGTCGCCGGTGAGATCACCAACTTTGAGATCGAGCGAGCTGTCGGTCGCGGTCGGCACGATGCCTGTCACTTGCGCGAATGTTCCCGCGCCGTTGTTGCGATAGACGCGATCAGCGCCACCGAGTGCTGCAACGATGAGGTCGAGATCGCCGTCGTTGTCGTAATCGATGAAGCGCGAGTCGTTGTCGTCGACGGTCGGATTCGGCGAAATCTGCGTCGAAACGTTGGTCCACGACGTTCCCGCACCGTTGTTTCGCAGGAGGAACTCCGTGTTCGAAGAACCAGCGTTCACGCCGATGAGGTCGAGATCGCCGTCGCCTTCGATGTCGCCGAAGTCATAGGAGTAGCAGGTGAAATCGGTGACGAATGTCGTCAACTTCGCGAACGTGCCCGACCCGTTGTTGATCCAAAGTTGGCTCGATCCTGTGCCCGAAGCACGCGTGCCCACGTGGAAGTCAAGATCGAGGTCGTTGTCGACATCGCCGAAGACGCAGTCCATTTGCTCAGCAAGCGCGGTCGATGGGAATTGCGTCGTCGGCGCGTCGGCGAAAACGCCAGCGCCGTTGTTGATGAAGAGTCGCGGGCGTCCTGTTGTTGAGAATCGCGTTGCGCCAGAGTTGCAGAGCAGAATGTCGAGATCGCCGTCGTTGTCGATATCGCCAAACTGCGCGCGCGCAGAGCTCATCGTGATGTTCGGCAGACGCGTCGTGGTTTGATCGGCAAACACGCCTGCGCCATTGTTGATGAGGAGCAGTGGTCGACGGTTGTAGTCTTGCGCGAGGATGAGATCCCAGTCGCCATCGCGATCGACATCGCCCGCTTCAACTCCGCGGAAGCAACCCGTGATCCCCGCAGCGCGCGTGTCCGTTTCATCGGCGAACGTGCCCGTACCGTTGTTGACGTAGATGCGCGGCTTGAGCAGCGTTCCGATCGACGAGTAGCCCTGACCGTTCGCGAAGACGATGTCTTTGTCGCCGTCCGCGTCGATGTCGACGAAGGTGCACTGGTTCGTGTACTCGGCTTGCACTGGGAAGCGCGTCGAGGTCTGGTCGACGAACTGCTGCGCCGAAGCGACGGAAACGATGAACAGTGCACCAACCGCGACGAGTGGGTGAGCGAAGGACTGGGCGGTGTTCTCGGTCTTGTGAGTCGTCATACGTTGATTCCAGCGTGAAGCCACGCGATGTCCGTGCGACGGCGGTTGCGGTTGCACAGATGGCTCAAAGTAACCCCGAATCGGTGGAACCAAAGGAGAACACTCCCAATCCGCGGCGGATACCCGCTTGCGGGGCTTGCGGGAACCATGACGCGGACCTG
>JBJOHQ010000488.1:0-3457 GCA_046047595.1 Planctomycetota bacterium
TGCAGCGACGCTTCCACGCATCTACGTGCCGAACCCCGTCATCGAGTCGATGGTCCGCTCGCTTTCGGGCGAGGAAGCGGGCGGCGGTGACCAGTTCACGATCTACACCCCGTGGCGCGAAGGCGGCAGCGGGGAACCGAAGGGCGACCCCGCGTACTGGAAGCCGACCGCCGACGAGATTCGCGAGATTCAATCGTGCGACATCATCTTCTTGAATGGCGCTGGCTACGAGCCGTGGGCGCAGCAGGCCGCGCTGCCGCGTGCGCGCACGGTTGATACGACGGCCGATCTCAAGAGTCGGCTTATCGTCGAGCAGGGCGAGACGCATTCGCACGGACCCGACGGCGAGCACTCGCACTCGGGGTTTGCGTCGTCGACGTGGCTTTCGCCCGCGCTTGCGAAGGAGCAACTCGCAACGGTCGTCGGGCGACTCTACGAGGTGCTTGGTTCGACGTACCCGACGGGCGAGATCTATCAGTCGATGTGCAAACGCCTCGACGAAGCGGGCACGACGCTGCGTGAAATCGGGCAAGCGCAACCGAAGCTGCTCGCGTCGCATCCGGTGTACCAGTACCTCGGGCAGGCGGGCGGCATCGCGATCGACAGCATGCACTGGGAGCCAGGCGAGATGCCCGATGAGAAGGAATGGACGAAGTTTCGCCTGACGCGCGCGGCGCATCCGCGGCCGTCCGCGTGGATGCTTTGGGAGGGGGAGCCTGGCCCCGAGATTCGCGCGAAACTCGACGCTGAAGGTGTGAAGGTGTTCGTGTTCCCGCTCTTCCCGGTCGAGCCAACGCAGGAATTCGTTTGGCGGATGCCTGCACTCATCGACGAATTCGCCAAAGAGGTGAAGAGCGCGCAGTGATGCGCGAAGAGTGGGCGGGGTAGGCGCGAAGCACGAGGGGGTCATGCGCGGATCATGGGCGGGTCACGAGCGGAGCACGAGCGGGTCACGCGCGGATATCGCGACGGCGTTCGCGCGTCGGGTAAAGTGCGCCGATGCTCTTGTTGAAGCCTGTCGCGCTGCGCGCCCGTGTCGCTGTTTCGAGTCTTGATGTTCTGAGTTTCGTCTCGAGTCTCACCGTTGCTTCGTTCGCATGCGCGGTGTTGGCCGTCGCTTCGTCGACGGTGGCATTCGCGCAGTCCGCGCCCGCGACGGAAGCAAAGCCAGCCGCACCCGCCGCGAAGAAGGAAGTCCCGCCGCCGGGGATGTTCTACGGCATCGAGAAGGCGCGACCGAAATCGAAGGGCGCGCTGCGACTCGCGACCTACAACGTCGAGAATCTCTTCGATCAGAAGGACGACCCTGCGAATCCCTTCGACCAAGACGAGATGACCGACGAGGCGCGGCTTCAGAACCTCGCGAAAACCATCCGCGAACTCGACGCCGACATTCTTTGTCTCGAGGAGGTCGAGTCGAAGGAGTGTTTGCTGTGGTTCCGCGACAACTACCTGAAGGGTCTCGGCTACGAGTACGCGGCGAGTGAAGACAACGGCTACAACCGCGGCATCGAGCAGTCGGTGCTTTCGCGCGTGCCGATTGAAAAGGCTGAGGTGTACACGGGCGCGGACCTCGTCATCAGCGACATGGAAGCGCGGCGCAACGCCGATGCGGCGAAGCGGCTCGGCGGCACGTGGGCACCACCCGCGAAGGGCGCGATTCCTGAGCGATTTCAGCGTTCGCCGATGCGCGTCGATCTCAAGACGAAGGATGGCTATCCGCTGACGGTCTTCGTCGTTCACTTCAAGGCTGGCCGCGATTTCGATCATCAACGCGAACTCGAAGCGCTGCAGGTCGAGGCGTGGGTCGAGGCGGAACTGGCGAAGAACCCCGACGCGAATATCGCGGTGGTTGGCGACTACAACGGCACGCCGAATGACATGAACGTGAAGGCGCTGCGCATGTCGGACGACGGGCTCGTGAGCGCTTACGACTGGCGTTTCGATCCGAAGGCGAAGGCGGCGACGTACGCAACACACGCGAGTGAGCGCTCGATTGACTTCATTGTGATGTCGCCCGGGCTCGCCGCCGATTGCGTCGATGGCTCGTACTTCGTGCTCGGCACGATGCAACTTCACAAAGAGGCCGATTGGCGCACCGCCGAGAAGCCGAAGGGCTACGCAAGCGATCACATGCCAGTTTCGATTGAACTCGTGCCGAAGGACAAGCCTGCGAGCGCCTTCAAGCGCGCGGCGTCGAAGGGCAGTAGCGAGAGCAGTAGCGAGGGCAGCGGCAAGAGCGCAGCGGGTGCGGGTGTGGGTGCTTCGTCGGGGGCGTCGTCAGAAACGACCACAGGTTCGTCCGCTGCGAGCGGTGAACTTCGCGCGGTTGAAGGCGGCAAGCAAGCGCCCGCGGCGGATGTTGCTGCATCGAAGGCGCTCGTCGCTGCGGGTTGGCGCTACGTGATGCCTGAGCCAAAGAGTAAGGCCGCGAAGTGGGGGTACAAGGACACTCGCACGACGTGGTTCCCGGGATACTGGAAGAACGCGTCGGGTGCGACGAGTGTTGCGCAGCCGAGTCCGGCTGATCAATTCAAGGGCGATGGCGCTGCGAAGCCGAACTGGCGCGATGGCGGTTCGCCGAACGCCCCGACGTGGATCGAATGGTTGTGTTCGGAATCGGGCGGTGTGATGCCGGAGTGATGGTGCGCGTGGAATTGCCGCGAGATACAACCGCCAGATTGAACCGCGAGATCGAACCGCGAGATCGAACCACGAGATCGAACCACGAGATCGAACCACGGGATCACGCCGCGGCAAATGCCCGTTGAGATCAACGAATCAAAGGAACAGCAATGCAGCCGTTCGGAATCGTTCTCATCTTGGTTGGTGCGTTCTGCGCAGCGGCAGCTGCGTTTGATTGGGACTTCGTCTTCAACGGTCGCAAGGTGCGGTCGTACGTCGCGCTCCTCGGGCGTGGAACGATGCGCGCGATCTACTTCTTCCTCGGCGCAGGGCTTGTCGTGCTTGGCGCGTTGACGGCGCTCGGGGTCATCGGCCGCCAGGGGTGAACGAACGGTGCCCGGCACCACGCTAGAGGCGCCACGCCAGGCACCACGTTGCCGTTACTGTTGCCCAAGCAAGCGCATCACTTCCGTCACGTCCTTGTCGCCGCGGCCCGACACATTGATGACAAGCATCTGATCGCGCGGCATCGCGCGCGCCGCGACGATCGCGCCGTGAATCGCGTGCGAGGTCTCAAGCGCAGGAATGATCCCCTCCATGCGCGCAAAGACTTGGAACGCCTCCAGCGCCTCCGCGTCGGTCGCAGCGACGTACTCCACGCGCTTGGTGTCTTTCCACCACGAGTGCTCGGGGCCGACACCGGGGTAGTCAAGGCCTGCGCTGCACGAGTGGACATCGGCGGTTTGGCCGTACGAATCTTGCAAGACGTAACTCATCGAGCCGTGGAGGACGCCGGGTGTACCCCACGTGAGCGGCGCCGCGTGGTCGCCAG
>JBJOHQ010000489.1:0-5355 GCA_046047595.1 Planctomycetota bacterium
CAACGCACTCACCGTGCGCGCGGTGCGGAAGCATCACTAAATCGAAGCATCGCGAAAAGTGAGTGACTCTCAGTTGAGTCCCTCAAGCGAGCCCCTTACGCGAGGCCCTTACGTGAGTCCCTCACGCTTTGCTGTCTCTTGAATGGCGCGCGACGTAATCAGATAGAACGGAAGAAGCGTGCCGAGAATAAGCGCGAGAAATACGAAGACAGGCCAAGACGAAAGCGTTGCGGCCTGCCCTACTGCAACACGCGCAGATCCCTCGAGAATCCACACAAAGAGCCACGCGACGAGTGAAATGACCCACGCGAGATAGGCGCGTGTCGGCGCAAGCACCACTTCGCGTCCCGCAGCGGAAAGCCGCACAAAGAGGTCTTTTTGCGGCACGTTCACGAGCCCGGGTGCGCCGTGCACAAGTGGTTTGATCCCCCACGCGATCAAGCCGAAGAACGCGATGATTCCGAGCGAAAGTCCAGGCAAAAGAAACCATGCTGCGCCGCGCTCACTCCATCGATCTGGAGTCCCCGAAGCGTTGAAGTGCACTGGGAAACGCTCGGGTAACTGCGGAAACCACCAAAGCGCCCGCGACCAAAGCGTGACTTCTGCGAGAAGAAGCGAGGCAACGCACGCCGCGAACACTCGGCGCGACCAACGCGATGCGCGCGCGTGGCCCGCGAGCTGCGCTGTCTCGGTTTCAGTCGCGCGGATGCGCGCTTCGATGCTGGCAGGATCGTTTGCGTTCATGATCGTGCGTTCAATTCGTGCGTTCAATTCGTGCGTTCAATTCGTGCCTTCAATTCGTGCCTTCAAGCCGCGCGTTCAATTCATGCCTTCAAGGCGCGCTTTCAATTCATGCCTTCGAGGCGTGCGTTCAACTCATGCGTTCAAGACGTGCGTCACGGCCGCGCCTTCAAGCGATACACGTCCACTTGAACCTTCGTCTCGCCTGCCCGCGCGACCGCGGCATTTCCCGAGCCGAAATACGCGTCGATGCGTTGCGGGCCTGAAATCGCGCCACCCGCATCGTGGACAAAGAAGATCCGCACTGGACGCGCGTCGCCCATGGCGTTGCGCTCGGTCACGAGGAGCACGCTGCCTGCGGGATAGACACTCTGATCTGCGGCGCACGAAAATCCACTGACAAGATCGCCCTTCGGCAAGCCAAGAACGGGCGGGAAATCGTTGGGTTCACAAATCTCAAAGAAGACAACGCGCTCATTCTCAAGCGCCGCGGCTTCTGCTTCGCGCGGATTGAGTTCCGCAGCGCGCGCGACATCCGCGAGCGTCGCGGTCGTTGGGTCGAGGAGTCCGCGTGCGGCGAGCCCCTTTCCCACACTTTGAAATGGTCGACCGTTCGTTGCGATGCGCGACACAGGAATATCTTTGCGTGTGCCCGCGATGCGAAGAATCGCGGTGCCATTCGTTTCGACGAGTGCCCACGTAAATGGATCATCAATCCACGCAATCGCACGCTCGCGCGCTTTCGGAGATGCAAGGATCTCGCGCCGCGATGCGGTCGCGAGAGCATCATCAAATCCGCGCAAATCCGCGTAGATTGGAAATCGGAATCGTTCGTCAGGCTCCATCTTGACGCTCACGAGCGGCGTCGCGTAGCCCGTCATGAGCCCGTCCGTCGCGGCTGGCGTCAGCGGCTCCGTTCGAACAACCTCGAACTTCTCCGTCAGGAGGCGCGCGAATGATTCTGGATCGTTCGCCTCGCGATAGGCCGCGAGAAGCAGACCCACATCGCGGCGCACGTCGGAATCGGTCGAGTTGAGCGACACATCGCACGCTGCGAGAAAGGCAACGCGACGTTCAAGATCTCGCTTCGGAAAGGCACTTGCGAAATCAAATCGTCGCATCTCGACCGACTGCGCAGCGGTGGTTGCGCGCGGCCCGGTTGGTGGAGTCAGCGTTGGCTCGGGTGCACTCGATCGCGTGGCAGCGCTTCCAGCACAGCCTGAGAGCGATGCGAGCACCACCATCATCGCGATGGAGGCAGAGAGGCGAGATGCAAGCAATCGAGCGGACTTCTTCATCGTTGAACTCTCAGAGCCCGAAGGCGGAAGATGACACGCGGCGCGCGTCGTTTCACGCGTTTCCAAAGCCACTTCCTATCTTTTTCGGCTAGCTTCTGACACGTCGCGCTTTCTCGCACAATCGCGCGAGAGACAGCCATTTCGCGCGGAAAGTGAATGTATCAGTTTGCCCCCACGCGGTTTCATCCTATTGCGTGATTCATCGAGATCCCTCACACTCACCGTATGAAGCACGATGCGCCTGACCGCCAAATTCCCCGACGCGCGTTCATGAGATTGTTCGCGGGCTTGGTCCCCGCGATTCTCGCAGCACCGACACTTCTTGGCTGCAACGACAACGCGCGTGTGCGCGCTGAGGCGCAGGCTGAGTCGCTGCGGCTTGAACGTGAGCGTGACCGTGCTCGCGCAAGCCGCGCACCGCGCATCGCCGTGATTGGCTGCGGCGGCCGGGGCGCCGACAATCTCGGCGATCTCATCGGAGCTGGCGCCAACGTCGTTGCTTTGTGTGACGTCGATCAAGGCGCGCTCGATCGCGCGCTCGCGCGTGATCCAGAGAAGCCACTTGATGCGCGAACTTTCCGCGATTTGCGCGAGCTTTTCGCGCGCCGCGAAGAACTCGACCTCGACGGCGTACTCGTTTCAACACCCGACCACACACATGCGTTCGCGACTGCACTCGCGTTGCGCGCGGGAATTCCCGTCTATTGCGAGAAGCCACTCACCCATACGCTCGAAGAATCGCGACGCATCGTTGAACTTGCTCGTGCCGCGCGCGTGCCAACGCAGATGGGTACGCAAATTCACGCGACGGAGAACTACCGTCGCGTCGTCGAACTCATTCGCGGTGGCGCGATCGGCCGCGTGACGAGTTGCGATTGTTGGGTCAACAAGGGTTGGTGCTGCGGGCCGACGGGTCCTGTCACGAATCCGCCTTCATCGCTCGACTACGACCTCTGGCTTGGCCCCGCGCAAGATGCCCCGTACGTCGCCAACCTGCACCCCGCGAACTGGCGCAAATACTGGGATTACGGCACCGGAACGCTCGGCGATATGGGTTGCCACATGATGGATCTCCCCGTGTGGGCGCTTGGGCTTGATCGCGCGCGACTCGGAACGGTCGAGGTCTTCGCGACGGTCGAACGGGTCGATCGCGTCGCATGCCCTGAGTGGACCGAGGCTTCGTGGGCGATCCCAACGATGCTCGACGGCAAGCCGATCGATCCGCTCATTCTTCGTTGGTTCGACAACGGACGCATGTCGCCAACGGCGCAGGAACTCGGCGCGAAGGACCGACAGGACTACCACGGCCGATTCAATATGGTTTTCCAAGGCACGAAGGGATTCCTCTTCGCGAACTACGGCGAGTACATGATTGTGCCCGCCGCACTTGCTGCGGAGCCGAAGCCGATGATTGATCGGATTCCCGCCTCCCCAGGGCACCATCGAGAGTGGCTCGACGCCATTCGCGCGTGGCGCGCTGGGAAAGATGCCGCGTTCGATCTTCCGCTCTGCGCCTTCGAACGCTCGTCTGTCCTCAACGAGATCGTCCTCTCTGGAACGGTTGCTGGCCGCGTGGGCGGGCAGGTGCGCTACGACTTCAACGCGCAGCGATTCGTCGACCAATCCGGCGCGCCGACCGATCCTGAACGCCTCTGGAGCCCAGAGCCACGCACCGGCTGGGCGCTGACCGACCACGATCTCGACGCGGTGCTGCAAGCTCACCGCGCTGCGGTCGCGACCCTTGGCTAGCGAGAACCTCACCATGGCTCGCTCGCTCAGCGCGGACGATCGTTGGTGATCACCGCAACGCTTCTCGAGGTCACCGAACCCCGAGGACAACAAACCTTAGGACACCGAACCCCGAGGACAACAAACCCCGAGACCCGTTATCTTGCGGCCTCGGAGGTCACTCTATGGGTTTCATTGAAGAACTGAAGCAGTTTGCAGCCAAGGGCAACGCCGTTGATATGGCGGTTGGCATTCTCGTCGGCGGCGCATTCACCAAGATCGTGAACAGCATCGTCTCGGACTTGCTCATGCCGCCGCTCGGCCTTCTCATCGGCGGCGTCGATTTCAAGCAACTTCAGATTCCGCTGAAGACGGAGATGAAGGATGGCGTCGACACTGTGACCGTTGCGATTAAGTACGGGCAGTTCTTCAACAACCTCATTGAGTTCGCGATCATTGTGCTCGCAGCCTTTGTGGTGGTCAAACTGATGAACAAGGTCATCGCGATGCGCATCAGTGACATGCGCGCAGCGATGGAAGGCATAACCAAGAAGTGATGAACCGCACGTGCCGTGAGCGAAGCGATGCCTTGCATCGCTTGCCTTTTCGTGAGTCGTCGTGTTCGATTGCATGCAAGGAGGCATGAAATGCGTTGTCTGAATTCCGTTTTCCGCGTTCTCGCGCTTGTTCCACTGTGTCTGCTCGCCGCATGTTCAAACTCGGTGTCGACGCGCATGGGCGAGTCGATTGCGATCGTGCGAGGCTTTCAATCGAGTGAGCACGCGATTCCTGCGGCAGTCTTCGAGAATGCCCAAGGCGTTGCCATCATCCGCGAAGGAAACGCAGCGCTGGTCATTGGCGGCTCCGGTGGTCAAGGCGTTTTCATGAAGCGTTCGGGCACAGGCTGGTCCGCACCCGTTGCGGTCAACACCGCAGCCGCATCGATCGGTCTCCAAGCGGGTGCGCAATCGCGCGACATCGTCATTGTGATGAACACGCCGGAGGAAGTTGCGAACTTCCTCGATGACGGCGTATACGGTCTCGCAGAAGCTTCGGCGGTTGCTGGCCCCGCGAAGACCGATCCCCTGAATGCAGGTGGACCCGTACCTTCAACCTACTACTACATTCGATCCGAAGGCCTTTTCGGCGGGCTGCTCGTCGGCGGCGTGTATTTCTCGACGGCCGACAAGGTCAACCGCGAGCAATATGGCCCTGATGCCACGGTCGGTGAAATCACCAGCGGCAAGGTCAAGGCGCCAGCGGGCAGCGAAATCTTGTGGAAGACGTTGAACTAAGTTTGAGCGCTCGCAACGTGTTTGAGCGCTCGCAACCTGCTTCGCAACTTGCTCGCTCTGGCCAGCTCCCCTCGGAGTAAATCCGAGGGGGCTGAAGTGTTGTCATGCTTCAGCGCTCGCAACTGACGGGCTGCTGAAGCTTCGCTTCAGGGGCCCGCTCTTGCTCGCTTTCGCGTGATTCACGCCGGAGGTCGCCGCCGCAGCGGCGACCGCGACAAACCTGAGCGCTCGCAACCTACTTCGCAACTTGCTCGCTCTGGCGTGGATCGCACCAAAGGTCGCCGCCGCAGCGG
>JBJOHQ010000490.1:0-3051 GCA_046047595.1 Planctomycetota bacterium
GCGACGCCGGGCGTCACTGCGGCTGCGTGAGCCGCGCGCGCAGCGCTGGTTGCGGCGTGCCGAAAACGTCGGGCTCTTCAAGCGGCGTGTAGACCTGGCGCATCCGATCGTGCGTCTCGAACTGATTCCGTGGAAGGTCGCTTTGAAAGAGGGTCTTCTGGCAACCCGTACTTCCAAGCGCCGCCGCGATTGCCGAAAGCGCCGCGATCGTCACACGCACGGACACTCGCGATGCGTCGCGCGGAAGTCGATCGGACAGGCAGGGTTTGCGGCAGGCACGCGCAATCATGGGGGCATCCTACTGATCGAGAGCGGGACTGTCGGTTGCGCGATCCGAACTCGTTGCAGGAACGAACGGCACCGTCGCGGTCGCTGGGAACCGTCGTCCCGTGGCGGGGTCGACGAATTCGATCGCGACCGAAACCGCGCGCGGCGCGCCATCACCCGTCCAACGAATCGGTTGTTCGACGGTGTAGTGGGTTCCGAGGAACCCTGATCGGTAGCAACCGCGGAGTGCGTTCGGGCCGACGCGCGTTGCGAGCGCCGTCGCCGGCGGCGCGCCTGGGATCAGCACGGTCGCGGAAACATCGAGCCAGCCGGCGATCTGGATGAAGCGGCCGAGGCCGTCGGAGGGGACGACGATGAGGGTCAGGAGCCCTTCCCGCGGTGGCGAGCCTGTTCCTGCACCATTTCCGCCGCTTGTTCCGACCGCGGCACTGGTGACCTTCGCGTTTGAAAGCGAGGAGATTGCGATCGACGCGAGCGCGGGGGTCGCGGCGGCCGCTTCCGCGCGCAACGCCGCGATTTCCGCGAGTTGCGCCGCACTTTGCCCTTCAGCACCCCCCTGCTCGGCGGGAGTTTGCGTTGCGTCCTTCGCGGAGAGCCGAGCCGATAGTCCCGCGACCTCACTCTCGAGTTCAGACACGCGCGCCCGCGCTGCGTCGCGCTCCGACGTCCGCTCGACGAGTTCGGCGCGGAGACCGTCATTCGCGTTCGGCGCGAGCACGCGGCCGCGACAACCCGTCGCGCCGCCGAGGAGTGGGACGAGCGGTGATACGAGCAGCAGGACGAGCAGCGCGGGGCTCGCCGCGGGAATGGTCGAACGGCGCTCAAACACTGGTCGGTGCATCTCCATCGGTTGGTTCGTCGGCGTGATGACCATCTTCAAACGAAAGATCGAGGCCAGTTGCGGTTTGGAAGGCGAGTTGTTCGAGCGCAACCGTGAAGTCAACGCTGACGATGCCGATGCCCTCGCGGACCTCAATGCGGCGCGGCGCGAAGTTGAGAATTCCCCGCACGCCCGCGGCGACGAGCGCGTCCGCAACCTGCTGCGCCGACTCGCGCGGGACCGCCACGATGCCAAGGTTGATCCGCTCAGCCGCGACCGTGGTCGAAAGATCACGCATCGGTTGCACGCGGAGCCCGCCCACTTCTTGACCAGCGACCGCCGGGTTGGCGTCGAAGACCGCAACGATTTCAAAGCCCTCGCGGCGGAATCGGTCGTACGAAACCAACGCGCGACCGATGTTGCCTGCGCCAACAACGCAGACGCGCCAATCGCGGTCGCGGCCCATGATTTTGCGGAGACTTCCCACCAAATCCGAGATCGTGTACCCGCGGCCAGGATGCCCGAGCTGCCCGCAAATCGCCAAGTCCTTGCGCACCTGTGCGTCGGTCAAGCCAAGCGAACGACCCAACGCCTTCGAACTCACCGTCTCCTCCCCCTGCTCAAGGCGCGAGGAGAGCTCGCGCAAGTAGAGGCTCAACCGACGAGCGGCGGGCCGGGGGATGGGCTTCTTCTCAGGCACAGGTTCATAGTAAGGGTTCAGCGAGCGAGATCGATGAGGGTTGCATGCGCAACAGGCGATTGGTCGAGATCGAGGGCCTTCGCTACCCTCCGCGAATGCACATCGCGGACATCCTCTCGGGTGACACGACGTCGCTGAGTTTCGAGTTCTTCCCTCCGAAGACCGACTCCGGCTTCGAAGCGCTCTACCGTTCGATCGCTGAGTTCGAGCCACTCGCGCCGAGTTTCGTCTCGGTGACGTATGGCGCCGGCGGTTCGACGCGCGACAACACGCATCGCCTCGTGGTGCGCCTTCGGCGTGAAACGAGCCTTGAACCAGTACCGCACCTGACCTGCTTTGGCCACACGAAGGACGAGATCGCTCGCATCCTTGAGATGTACGCGGCGGCGGGCGTTGGAAACATCCTCGCGCTGCGCGGCGATCCGCCTGCGGGTGCGCGCATTCTCGCGCTTGGCGACTTCCAACATGCAGCCGATCTTGTCGCGTTTCTTCGCCGCGAGGGTGAGCGACTCGGCGTGAATGGCGGACGCGGTTTTGGAATCGGCGTCGCTGGCTTTCCCGAAGGCCATCCAGAAACACCGAACACGCTCGTGCAAATCGAGCATCTCAAAGCGAAAGTCGACGCAGGCGCCGACTACATCGTCACGCAACTTTTCTTCGACAACGGCGCGTTTCACGACTGGCGCGCGCGCTGCGATCTCGCGCGGATTCGCGTGCCGATCATCGCGGGCATCATGCCCGTGACAACGGCAACCGGATTGCGGCGGATGGCCGATCTTGCGGCCGGAACGCGTTTCCCGGCGAGCCTCTTGAAGGCGATCGATCGTTGCCGCGGCAATGCAGAAGCGATCGAAAATGTCGGTATTCACTGGGCAACCGAGCAATGCCGCGATCTTCTCGACAAAGACATCGCAGGCATTCACTTCTACACGCTGAACAAGTCAGACGCGACGCGGCGCATCCATCGAACGCTCGGAGTTCGCGCAAACCGAGTGTGAGTGTGTTGTTGTTGAGCGGCGCGTCATCTGCTGCATCGCGTCTATCTGTGCGCGCGGCCCGTTCTCGCTGCAACAATCGCGAAGGCGCAGCGTCGAAGTTCGCGACACGCTACGTTGCGCGCCCATGCACACACCTGACGAAACAACTGGTGAGACGCGCGGAATGAGCGAGACGCGCGGAATTGGAACGCGCCTCGCGCACGAAACGCGCGCGCCGTTCGCGCATCACGGATTCGTGAATACGC
>JBJOHQ010000491.1:0-12714 GCA_046047595.1 Planctomycetota bacterium
CGACTCAAGCCACTACCTCCTGCTTCGCCGGAGGTAGTGCCACACGAAACGACGGGCGACTCCTTCATCGTTTGCTCAGGCTTCGCTGCGCTCCGCCTTCGGCTGCGAGGGCTCGAAGTTGACATCGCCCCCGCCAAAGCGAGCGAAAGACAACGAACCACATCCTGCCTGCCAGAGCGAGCAGCGTACGACCAACGACGCCCTCCCCGCTAGAGCGAGCGAAAGCGGGCACCTGAAGCAGAGCTTCAGCAGCCCGCTCAGTCGCGAGCGCTCAAGCACGCGAAGCGAGTCGCGAGCGCTCAAACTCGTGAGCGCTGCACGACGCTATCCCCACGAAAGCGAGCAAAGACGGTCGACGCGCGGCACAGCCGCGCCCGCCCGTCAGTTGCGAGCGCTCCGATACGCATCTCGATCAGAACGGAATCTCGTCCTCTTGGATGCCGGAGTGACCACCACCACTGTGGCCGCCACGACCACCACCGGCGTTGCCGCCGCCAGACCGCGATGGGGCATAGCCGCCGCCACCACCCGACTCTTCGCGCGAGTATTCGCCACCACCGCCGCCGCCACCGCCGCGACCTTCGACGAACTGGAAGTCTTCGATCATCACGCGCATCTTGGAGCGCTTCTGACCGTCCTTATCCTCCCACGAGTCGAGCTTGAGTCGGCCTTCGATGAAGATCGGCTTGCCCTTCGAGAAGTACTTCGCGATGACTTCGCCACGCGGTCCCCAGCACTCGCAGTCGACGTACGTCACTTCTTCGCGATCTTGACCGTCCTTCGTCTTGTACTTGCGATTCACGGCGATCGAGATGTCTGCGACCGATTGACCACCCGACGTGCTCTTGACTTGCACATCGCGCGTGAGGTTGCCCATGAGGAGGACTTTGTTGTAACTCGGCATCGTGCGTTCCTTCCGGCATCTGCCGGCGTTGGATGTTGTTGCCGCAGCTGCGGCACTTCGCGCCGAGGGCTCTCGTCTCGCCCGACCTCGCGTGACCTCGCGTGACCTCGCATGGCCTCGAGTGGCCTCGCGTGGTTCCATGTGGCCCGTGGCGGCCGTACCTTCGCCAAGCGCGAGGGCATTCGACCGACAGACGGACCTTCGCCGCGAAGTGCGAAGAAGGGCGGACGCGAGTCACCTCGCGCATCTTTTCTGACCCATGCTGTTCCAATCGACTTGGTTCGACGCTGTGTTGGGAGAGCAAGAACTCTCGGAATGCAGCCCGTTCCAAGATCCGACACGAGCACGGTACCGCGCATCGGATGTTCGGAGTTTATCAGGGTATCCAATCGACAGGCCATCCACGGCCGCGTTTCCCAGGAAATTCTTGGCCGTCGAAAAAACTACAAAATGTCAGGGCCAATCACCCAGCGACGAGCCGTCAGCGAGCCAACAACGGCTCGACAAGGAGTCGACGAGGAGTCGCCGCGAGAACGGAATCGGGTTCGTCGCCCCCTTCCCCTTCGCGAGATTGATGCGCCCTCAGCGAAGCCCTTCCCTTTCAACCCATTTTTCGCGATACTGCGCGACTCGCCACTCGTTGGGCGCTCTCGACCGCGTTGGTCGACCGCGTCCTAACTCACGGGGCAATGCCCCAGGACAGCGACCTATGGCACGTCCAGTCGAACTGCTTCTTCTCCGCAACGTCGAAAACCTCGGCATCGTTGGTGACATCGTCAAGGTGCGCCCCGGCTACGCCCGCAATTACCTCCTGCCGCACGCCCTCGCTGAGCATCCGACCGATGCGAAGATCGAGGCACTGAAGGAAGCGCGCGCGAAGGCGATCGCGGAACTCGCGGCTCAGCGCGCGCAACGCGAAGACACCGTCAAGAAACTCATTGGAGTTTCGATCAAACTCATCCGCAGCTGCAACGATCAAGGCGTCCTTTACGGCTCGATCACCCAGCGCGACATCGCCGACGCCCTCGTTGCCGCTGGATACGCGGTCGACATGCGCGCCGTGCGCCTTGCCGCTCCGTTCCGCCGCATCGGCTCGTACACCTGCACGATCCAATTCGAGAAGGAACTCAAGGCCGACGTTGCGATCGAAGTTGCCGCTGACCGCGCGCTCGAAATGCTCCAAGCGCAGAAGGAAGCGGAAGAAGCCGCTGCCGCTGCGGTCGCTGCATCGGAAGCCGAGGACCGCGAAGAAGAAGCGAAAGCCCCCCGCCGCGCGAAGTCGAAGGCTTAAGGGCGAGGGCTTAAGGGCGAGGGCTTAAGGTCGAAGGCTTCAGTCACAGGCCCAGGCTCAATCTGGCACGCGTGATCTCGTAAAGGCTTCACGCACAGCGAGGAACAACTCTGAAACGAACAGCGCCCCAGCAATGCTGGGGCGCTGACTTTTTGTCCACTTGCGCCACTCTGTCCGCGCACCTTCAAAGGCGCGCCCAAACAGTCAGCGCTGGCCGCAAAACTCGCGCTGCAAGTAGCGCGCGACGTAATCGAGAATGCTTGAGCACTCAGGAATCTCTGGATTGCTCGTTCCACCCATCGGTTCGAACCGCATGCCACGGAATCGCTCGCACGCTTCGCTCACCTCAAGACCGTGCTGGAGGCAGAGGCTGAAAGCGCGGCAAAAGCCTTGAATCAGGCCGGAAAGCGTGGAGCCTTCCTTCGACATCTTGATGAAAATCTCGCCCGGTCGACCGTCTTCGAAGAGGCCCACCGTGAGATAGCCCTCGTGGCCGTTGATGGCAAACTTGTGCGTGAGAGAACGACGGGTCTGTGGCAACACAGAACGACGAGGAGCGGATATCGTTTGCATGGGATCCATCCTTGGAAATGCACCCTTCGGAAGCGAGCGCTTCAAACTATCGGTGAGACAATGTCGGTCGCGCGCCAAGCGCGGCGCGAATGCTAACGTGAAGTTTGGTTCAGGTGCGTCGCACGTTTACGGCTTTTCCACCCTCGGAGACCACCCTCGGAAACCACACGCGGAAACCACACGCGGAAACCACACGCGAAAGCCACGTTCGAACACCACATGATCCAAACGAGACTTGCGGGATCGCCTTCGAGTCAACTCGACGCGCGCGATTTGCGATCGCGGTCGGCCAACGCCCCACTCCTTCACCCAATCGCGAGTCGCTTTCGCAGCACCGCAACAAGCGACTTCGGTTCGAGGAAACCCTTGGGAGGTCGGAAGTAGACATCGGTCACGCCCTCCGCATCAACCGTTCCGACAACGCGAATCACGCCTTGGACACCCGCAAAGAGTCGCTCGAGTTCACGCGGCTTCGTCGTGCGGAAAATGACGTCCTGGTCTTTGCGAACAAGCGAACGAATGCCAAGCGTCGCCGCGCGAAGGCGAATCTCCGCCACTTCAAGCAGTGCCTTCGTGGTCGCGGGCGGCTCACCATACGCACTTGCGAGATCCGTCTCGACCTTCGAGAGCGCTTCCAGCGTGTCGGCCTGACCGATGCGGCGATAGGCCTCCATGCGGCGCGCATCACTCGGAATCCAACCCTTCGGCACGCTCCCTGTGAGCCCGATGTCGATGAGCGTGTCGAGCGGCGAAACCTTCACTTCATTGCGGAGGACCGCGACCGCGTGTTCAAGCAATTGGCAATACATCTCATAGCCAACCGCTGCGATATGACCCGACTGCGCTTCGCCAAGCAAATTGCCGGCGCCGCGCAACTCAAGATCGCGCATAGCAATGCGAAATCCTGCACCCAGCATCGAGAACTCTTCCACCGCATGCAAACGCTTGAGCGCCTCATCGCGCACAGGCCGATCCTTCGGCAGCACGAGATAGCAGTACGCGCGATGCTTCCAACGGCCAACACGTCCGCGCAGTTGATGCAGTTCAGCGAGGCCGAACATGTGCGCGTTGTTGATGATCATCGTGTTCGCGGTCGGGATATCGATGCCAGATTCGATGATGGTGGTCGAGACAAAAATGTCCGCATCGCGCCGCATGAAGCGGAGCATCGCATCCTCGAGTTCCTTCGGCGCCATTTGTCCGTGCCCAACCGCAATGCGCGCTTTCGGTGCGAGTTGCTGCAAATCGTCGGCCACCGAAAAGAGATCGCTGATGCGATTGTGGACGAAGAAAATCTGTCCTTCGCGCGCAAGCTCTCGCAAGATCGCTTGTTGAATTCGCCGTGGATTATGCGGGATGACTTCGGTCACGATCGCGCGACGATCCGCGGGTGCTGTCGTGAGCGAACTGATGTCGCGAAGTCCAAGCATCGCCATGTGCAACGTGCGCGGAATCGGCGTCGCCGACAGCGTAAGCACATCTGCCGTCACCCGAAACTCCAGCAGTCGGTGTTTATGTTCGACGCCGAATCGCTGCTCTTCATCGACGATGACAAGGCCGAGATCTTTGAAGACCACATCCTTCGAAAGAATGCGATGTGTTCCGATGATCACGTCGACCTTGCCCGCCGCGAGCGCTTGAAGCGTTGCTGTCGCCTCTGCGTCGGTTTTGAATCGACTCACGCTCTCGACACGGAACGGATAGCCACGAAAACGCTCGCGAAAACTGCGCTCATGCTGCTCGCAGAGCACTGTTGTCGGAACGAGTACCGCAACCTGCTTTCCACCCGCGACTGCTTTGAAGGCCGCACGAATTGCAACTTCCGTTTTTCCGAATCCGACGTCACCACAGACGAGTCGATCCATCGGACGCGCGCGTTCCATGTCGCGCTTTGTTGCGGCGATCGCCGACAACTGATCTTCCGTCTCTTCGTAGGGAAACTGCTCTTCAAACTCGCGCTGCCAGTCGCTGTCCGCTGGATACGCAATGCCTGGCGTTGCCGCACGCGCTGCCTGAACGCGCAGCATTTCTCCCGCGAAATCGCGCGCAGACTCCTCCGCTTCTTCTTTCGCGCGCTTCCAACGCCGACCACCGAGCGTCGAGAGTTTCGGCCGAGCGCTTCCCGCGCCGACGTAGCGTTGCACGAGTTCAATCCGCGAAGCAGGCACGTGGATCTTCGCACCTTGATCAAATTCAATCGTGAGAAACTCTTGTTCGATCGTTCCCTGCGCGGCGCTCTCTTGCGCGAGCGTTTGAAGTCCCACGAATCGCGCAATGCCGTGATCGCGATGGACGACGTAATCGCCTGGTTCGAAGGTGAGAAACGCATCCTTCGCGCGACCACCCGCAAGTGCGCGCCCACGTCGACGCACTGGTGCGCGATGCAAGAGTTCGGCTGCGGGCACGATGAGCACCGATGTGTCGGCGTCATTCACTGATGTTGCACGTCGACTCGCAAGACTACCCTCTGCGATACCGACATCCGTCGCAACACCATCTGCTTGGTTTCGCGGTTCAAGAATGAATCCGCGCGTCAATGCGAGTACAGGTCGCTCGAATCGCTCGACCGCACCGTGGCGCGCGAGCAACTCCGTGACCCGCGAGCGCTCACCATCCGAACCGCATGGCAACACCGCGTGTTTGCAGTCGGCAAGCGCGACAAACTGCGCGATCGCGTCTGCGGCATCTTCAGGAAACGCCGGCAACGCACGGCCACCGAGGCGCACCGCTGCACCTCCTGCCGAACCAAACGCATGCAACTCAAACACCGCACGCGATCGCTTCGCCAACGCCGAAAGCGTCGCGGGTGGTCCGTACACCCCGCGTCCATCGCGGACACGATCCCAATAAGCTCGCGCTTGCTCGACGATTTCGCTCATTTCCGCGAGCACCGTCACGGTGTTCGTTGGGAAGAGTTCCGAAATCGGTTGTACACCCGCGCCAGTTTTCGCATCACCAAGTGCTGCTTCAAGCGCAACGGCGATCAGTTCAACCTCATCGACTTTGCGATCAGACGCTTGCGTACCAAGATCAATTTCGAAGATGCGCTCGATCTCGTCGCCGAAGAAATCGAGTCGGATCGGTGCAGCGCCGCCTGGCGGATAGATGTCGACGATTCCCCCGCGCACTGCGACTTCGCCCGGTGATTCGATCGCATCGACGCGGCGATATCCCCCGTCGACGAGCCATGCGATGAGCTTCGTGGATTCAACGCGCGCTCCGACCGTAAGTCGTCGAACGAGTTGCGGAAGTCGTGAAACTTCCGGCACAGACTGCATCAATGCCGCAATCGGCGCAACGATGGCACTCGGGCGATCGCCTTCCGAGAGTCGACGCACGAGTGCCAATCGCGCCACCGTGAGTTCCGCGCTCGGACTGGTTTCGCCGGGAAGAATCTCAAGCGCGGGAAAGAGCGCCGCTTCCACGCCGAGCGCACGCAATTCTTCCACCGCGTCGTCAGCTTCGTCGAGGTGCGCGACGACGTGCACGACCGTGGGTGTCGCGGAAGAGGACGCGGGAGAAGAGGACGCGGGAGAAGAGGACGCGGGAGGAGAGGACGCGGGAGGAGATGCGCCCTCACTCGGCGTGGCAAGCAACGCTGCGATGACTGTTGGCAATCCGCCCGCGGAACCTTCGAACGCTGTGGTGCCGCCACGCTCGCAGGCTTCCGAAAGTGCACGGCCGATGTGCGCGCGAACAGGCTCGAGCACGATCGATCCGGCAGACTTCGCCGAAACGGCCGCATGGGTTGACGTCGTGGCTGACGTCGTGGCTGACGTCGTGGTTGACGTCGTGGTTGACGTTGGGGCTGACGTTGGGGCTTCCGCACCGTTCGACCGCGACTTAGCCATCGAACGGCTCCATGCCGCGTGCTCCCACACGCTCTCCGGCAGTACCCGCAAACGCTTTCGGTCGAATCGCTTCAAGTCGCGCAGGGCCGATGCCTTCGACCCGCGAGAGTCCATCGACCGAGCCGAATGGGCCGCGAACCGCGCGATCGGCGACGATGCGCGCAGCAAGCCCCGGCCCAACCTCAGGGAGAAGCGCGAGTTCGCCGACGTCGGCGTGATCGATATCGACTCGATGCGGATGCACGACGATGCGCGTGGTGGTTGGAGCACTGCTGTGCGGATCGCTTGATGACGGCGACACCGCGATTCCCCACACAAAGATGGCCGCGCCGCAGAAGGCGACGATCGCGGCAAGCGAGAGTGCACCGTCGCGCCAAGATGCGAGATCATCGATTTGAGGCGCCTTGCACGCGGACTTCATGCACGCGGAAGTCATGCACACGGACTTCATGCACACAGAAGTCATGCGCACATCCGCGCCGAGATCCTCTCGCGCGTTGTTCCCCGTTGGTCGAGTTGTCGTGGTCGGCCTCATCCCGCGTGGCCCCCGCCCGCGGCAACCTTGCTCGTCGCACGCGCGAGTTCGCGGCGCAACGCAATCAACCGATCCAAGACAGGCTTCGCACGGCCCTGCACATCGAGGACACCATCGGTCGGCCCGCCAGGCGCATCCTGAAGTCGCGACCACCACGCGCCTTCGACGAATGCACGCGCCAGCGAGACACGCAACATCGCCTCGCCCCAATTCGCCTGCGCACTCGGAGTCCAACCCTCGGGTGCATGCCACGCACCACGGTCAAGATGCGCAGTCGCCGTCGACGCACTTGGAACACCGAACGCAGTGACAAAAATCGGAAGTTCGCGGCCGATGTAGCCATCGAGTAGGCCACCGATCGTCATGAGATCACGCACGGGATCGGCGTTTCCACCTTGCGTGAATCGCACACCCGCGGCCGTCAGCGAAAGATTCTCCGTCACCAACTTCTGCAGGAACGCGGTCGGCCAAGATCCACCCTTCACACCGCGCCAACTCTCTGCCGCGGGCGATTGAATCTCGACGACCACACGCGCATCGCGCTTCGCATCACGAATCGCAACAACTGCCGTGCGCGTCCACTCGATCATGCGATCGATGCCCTCAACGTGCCATCCAGCACAATTCGATCCACTCGCTGCTAAGAAGAGCGGCGTCACTTGCTGATAGCGCGCCGCGACTGCGCGGGCTTGCGCCCAAATCAGCGCCCGCAATCGTTGGTGATCGTTCCGCGCGGCGAGCGCGTGCGCAGGCAGCCCATTCGGCACGCCGTTTGTCGTACCAAAGTCAATGATCGGCCCGATGATGAGCGCCTTCTTCTCTGAATGCGCCCACTTCGCCCACGCGTCGACGGCACTCCAGTCGTACTTGCCGGGCGTTGGCTCAATCAACTCCCACGGTGCACGAAGTGCGATCACATCGAACTGGCGCGCGGCGGCGGCACTCGCAGCATTCGGCGCGAGGCGTGGATCGACACACACTCCGAGCGTGGTGGCACTCGGCGCTTTGCGCACGAAACGCCGCGCCACAAGATGACTCGAGTGACGAATCGCCATCAATTCGCCGGCTTCGAGCCCGAGTTCGATCGATCGCTGCGCGAGTACTTCAGCGCGAACTGGGTCCAATTCGCGGAGCGCCGCACGAAACTCATCACGCGCAGCATCCCATTTCGCGAATGCGTCGCCAGACAGCGTCGGGTTCCACATCTGCCATGTCTCACACTCTTCGACGAACTGCTTGATGAGCCAACGCGCGATCTCGATGAAGAGGTCATACGGCTCATCGCGAGACGGAAGGAAACACGTCTGGAGGACGAGGCGGCCTGCGCTCTTCGTATCCACAAGCATGGCGATCCCGACCGGCGCATCTTGCGCTGATTCGCAGTAGATGTGGCCATCCCGCTCTTCGATCGCTCCACGCATCGGCTTTGCATCGGGACCAACCAAATACGCTGATCGCAAATCCCATCGCCGACCGAGGGTCGGATCGTTGAGAACGCGAAGTGCGTTCGGGTCATGGATACGGAAGTGAATCACGGAAGAGCGAGGCGAGAGTTGTGCGGAATGCGTGATGTGCACGCGCGAGAAAGTCGAAGAGCGAGGGAGTGGAAGAGCGAGGCGTTGCGAATGCGATGTAATCAGACTGAGACACGACGGGAAACCACCGGGTCGCGCAACACGCGACACAAAAATGACTCTCCAAACGAGCGCCGCGTCGGTGCGCGTGCCGCTCGCCTCCCGTCGAGATGAACCACACGGCTGAAACCAAGTGGCCCCTGAAGAGGGTCGCGAGTGTACCCTAGCCCGCGATGAGCCCGACGATTTCTGGCACGACTTCCGATGCAGTCTTTCGCACCGAACTTTCCCTTCCCGGCCGTCGGCAAGGCAAAGTGCGCGACGTCTATCGCACCTCCGATGCGCCTGGCGCGCCACTCCTCATTGTGGCGACCGATCGCTTGAGCGCGTTCGACGTGGTAATGCCGACGCCAATCCCCGGCAAAGGCCGCCTTCTCACCGCGATGAGCCTCGGCTGGTTTGGTTTCCTTCGGCAGTTGAAGATCGTCGGTGATCACGTGATTGGTACGGATCTTTCGACGATCGCAGGCCTCACCGCGCACGATCATGCGATGCTTGCAGGGCGCTCGATGCTCTGCCGCGCGGCAAAGGTTGTACCGATCGAGTGCGTTGCGCGCGGCTATCTCGCAGGAAGCGGTTGGAACGAATACCGCGCGTCGGGCACGGTTTGTGGCATCCCGCTGCCTGCGGGACTTCAACTTTCGAGTCGCTTGCCAGAGCCGATCTTCACGCCTGCAACGAAGGCTGAAGAGGGCCACGACGAGAATGTCTCCTTCGAGCGCGCCGCCGAACTCGTCGGCCGCGACGTGATGAAACGACTGCGCACACTCACGCTCTCGATTTATAGCGCGGCAGCCGAGTACGCCCGCGCGCGCGGCGTGATTCTCGCCGATACGAAGTTTGAGTTTGGGTTCGCGCTTGATGCGCAGGGCCGCGTGACCGACGAACTCATTCTCGTCGATGAAGTGCTCACGCCGGATAGTTCGCGCTATTGGCCCGCCGACGACTACGCACCCGGCCGCGAACAGGCGAGTTTCGACAAGCAGTTCGTTCGAAATCATTTGCTCGAACTTGTCGCGCGTGGCGCGTGGAACAAAGAGGCACCCGGACCCGAGCTTCCCTCGCCCGTCATCGATGCAACACTCGCGCGATACGAAGAAGCGCTGGCGCGACTCGCGCTTCCGCCGTTTCAGACGAGTGCGACATCAACGACAGCATCCGCAACCGCGACCGGAGGCGCAGCACGATGAGCGCGTCAATCATCGATGGAAAGGAACTTTCCGCCCGCGTCCGCGCGGATCTCGTCACGCGCATTCAATCGGCCAATCGGCCCGTGCGACTCGACGCTGTTCTCGTGGGGAGCGATCGCGCGGCGTCGATTTATGCGGAAAATCAAGCGAAAACGTGCGCGGCGGTTGGTATCGACTATCGACTGCATCGACTTCCCGACGGCGCGGGATATGACGACATCGCAGGCCGCATTCTCCTCTTGAATACGGAGGAAGATGTGCGCGCGATCATGCTGCACTTGCCGCTTCCGGCGGGTGTGGATCACGAGCGAATTCAAGCGCTCATTGCGCCGGAGAAAGATGTCGAAGGCGTCAATCCCGCGAACATCGGGAATGTCGTCTATGGACGACGTAGTCTCGTCCCATGCACCGCCCTTGCGTCGGTCGAGATGATCGAATCAACAGGCGTCGAACTTCGCGGCGCACGATGTGTCATCGTCGGCGCATCCAACATCGTCGGCAAGCCCATCGCTGTGCTCTTGATGCGCGCCGAAGCAACCGTCGTTTCGACCAACAAGTTCACGAAGAACCTCGCGGAACTCACGCGCTCGGCCGACGTCCTTGTCGCGGCTGCGGGTGTGCCGAACCTCATCCGAGGCGATATGGTCAAACCAGGTGCGGTCGTCGTTGATGTCGGCATCAACCGCGTCACCGGTCCCGATGGCAAGGGCCTGACCGTCGGCGATGTGGCGTTCGAAGAGGCGCGCGCTGTCGCGGGTTGGATTTCGCCCGTTCCCGGCGGTGTCGGCCCAATGACTGTCGCGATGCTTCTGCGAAACACGGTTGATGCCGCGCTGCGCTGAGGTTTGCGCGGCGCTTCGCTGCGGACCGCGCAGCACCCCGCGAGAATGACGACGGCCGGCGACAAAGAGTGAGGACTCGCATCCTGCCTCGGAACCCGCCTCCGCGCCTTTGTTAGCATGGAGCGCCCGCACAGCGGACGAAAGGACTTCCCCAATGCCCGTACTGAGTTCGATGTTGATTTCGAGTGTCGTCGCGAGCGTTCTCGCGCTTCCCACCGCGCTTCCGCAGGACAGCAAGACCGTCCCGGCGACTCCGATCAAGCCGGCACCGGCCGCGCCCGCGCAAGCGACTCCCGCCGCGCCAGTTGCGAAGCTCTCCATCGGCGATGCCGCCCCAAAGCTCCAATTCGACGAATGGATCAAGGGCGACAAGGTTGAAGGCATTGAAAAGGGCAAGGTTCACGTGATCGAGTTCTGGGCAACGTGGTGCGGCCCGTGCATCGCCGTCATGCCGCACCTCTCCGAGCTTCAGAAGAAGCACCCAGAGGTGATCGTGGTCAGCGTCGCTGCAAGCGAACGCGGCGCCGATGAAGCTTCGAAGATCGAGAAGGTCAAGAAGTTCGTTGAAGGAAAGGGCGACACGATGGGCTACCGCGTCGTCTATGCCGGCGACCGCACCAAGATGTCAATCCCGTGGATGCAAGCCGCTGGGCAGAACGGCATCCCCTGCTCGTTCATCGTCGACAAGGATTCGAAGATCGCTTGGATCGGCCACCCTGCAAGCATGGATGCCCCGCTCGAGGGAGTCATCGCGGGCACGTGGGACGCTGCTGCCGCGAAGAAACAGCAGGAAAACGAGCGTGCCGCGATGGAAATGCAGCGCGGGATCGCCATGGCGATGCGCGACGCGCGCCAATCGGGCGACTACTCGAAGGCCGTCGAAGCGATGCAGAAAGCACTCGCCGTCGCTCCGACCGATGGCCTCAAGATGCAACTCTTCGGCATCCTCGCTGGTCCAGCCAAGCAGCCCTCGGACGCTTGGAAGCTCGGCGAAGAGATTTACACAGCGAAGAAGTCCGACGCAGCCATGATGAATGCGCTCGCATGGACGATCGTTGACCCAGACGGCGGCGTGACAGAGCCGAACCTCGATCTTGCGATGCGCGCTGCGGAAGCTGCGGTGAAGGCCTCGAAGGGCGAAGAAGGTTCGATGCTCGACACGCTCGCGCGCGTTGTCTTCTTGAAGGGCGACGTCGATCGCGCGATCTCCATCCAGAAGGACGCGCTTTCAAAGACCCCTGAGGGCAACATGCGTGGCGGCATGGAGAAGGCACTCGCTGAATACGAAGCAGCGCGCAAGAAGGCGTGAGTCGGCGTGAGTCGGTGTGAGTCGGTGTGATTCCTCCACCGCGCCACTCGACTTCCATCGACTGCGCGAACGCAGCACAGATTGATTCGCACACGGAGCGGATGAGGCTCGGACAAACGAACCTCCTCCGCTCCGCGTCGTTTTTCCGGAGCGGTTTTCCTTCGCTACGCTGCGCGACATGTCTGCACTCTCTGGTGGATCATTCTCGCAGCCGCTTGTTTCGCGCGAACGCCATGTCGTCGTGATCGGCGCTGGCATCGTCGGCGCGTCAACCGCATGGCACCTCGCGAAGAAAGGTTGCCGCGTCACGCTCCTCGATCGCGAAACTCCACGCGCGATCGCCGACGGCGCCAGCGGTGGCAACGCGGGTCTGCTTTCGATCGGCCACTATCCACTCACGCGGCCAGGCGTCTCGATGCGCGGACTCAAGTGGATGTTCTCGCGCACCGCACCGCTCTATATCAAGCCGCGCCTCGATCGCGAGCTCATCGCGTGGCTTTGGAACTTCCATCTGCACTGCAACAAGCGTCACTTAGATCGCTGTATGGAAGTGCTCTGCGCGATGGGATGGCAAACGCTCGAAAC
>JBJOHQ010000492.1:0-14726 GCA_046047595.1 Planctomycetota bacterium
TGAAGAACATGGCGAAGTCGGTGCAGAAGGCTGCGCAGAAGCCGCCACAATCCAAGCAGCCACAGTCCAAGCCGCCGCAACCTCAGAATCAACAGCAAGGCCAACAACAAGGTCAACAGCAAGGCCAACAGCAGGGCCAACAACAAGGCCAGCAGCAAGGCCAACAGCAAGGCCAACAGCAAGGCCAACAGCAGGGCCAACAGCAGGGCCAACAACAAGGTCAACAACAAGGCCAGCAACAGGGCCAGCAACAAGGCCAGCAACAAGGCCAACAGCAAGGCCAACAGCAAGGTCAACAGCAAGGCCAACAGCAAGGTCAACAGCAAGGTCAACAGCAAGGCGAGTCTGGCCAACAAGGTGAGTCGGGCGAGTCAAGCAGTGAGGCCATGCAAGGACTCTCTGAGATGGCGCAATCGCTGTCCGAACTCGAGATGACCGAGCAGATGCTCTCCGAAGCCGACGCGCTCGCAAACATGGCAGAGCAAGAGTCGCAATCGCTCGGCGAAGGGATGTGCAAGGGCGGTCAGTGCACTCCAGGCAGCAACCCGAATGGACAGCAAGGTATGACTCCGGGGCAGCAGCGCGGCATGCAAGGCGGACGCGCGCAAGGTGGAAACACGGGTAAAGCGAAGACTCCGACTGGCACGAAGGCGCAGAAGGCACAATCGAAGAATGCTGGCGGCGATGTGATCGCGCGTCAGCTCATCGAAAATCCCAATCCTGAAGTCGGCGCGAGCGTCATTCCCACCGAGTCGATCGGTGAAGCCGTCGACGGAGGTTCGGGAGCTTCGGTCGGTGAGGATCAAGTACCCGCGCATCTGAAGGACACGCACAAGCACTACTTCGGCACGATCAAGAAGAAGATCGGCGCCGCAAGCGGATCGGGCGGTGGGGCCTCGGGTTCATCGTCTGACGCAGCGACCTCGGCCCCCGCGGGAAACTCAACCTCGCCGAAAGAGTGATGGATGTCGGCAGACCGCACGGCTGACTTGCGCGCTTGATTCCGTGCTTGCTTTCGTGCTCGCTTGCGTGCTTGCTTTCGTGCTCGCTTGCGCGCACGCAGCCGCTCAGGAGTGCATGTCCGAAGGCGCGATGGAGAGTGGGAGCCGAACTTGAAGCGTGAAATGATGGCAGAATCACCCGCCTCACTCTGCGACTTTCACGTCTCACGGCGTGCGTTCCTCAAGTCAACTGCGTTTGCGTTGCCTGCGATCGCCGCGACTTCCGCGAGTCTCGCATCGTGTGCTTCGCGCGATGGTGAGGTTGTCGTCTACATCTCTGTGGACGACGTGCTCGCGCGCGAGTTGCTCTCTGCTTGCACGAATGCGACAGGCGTGAAGGTGCTTCCCGTCTTTGACACCGAAGCGACCAAGACCACAGGGCTCGAGCAGCGCATTCGCGCGGAGTCGAATCGTCCGCGCGCCGACATCTTCTGGTCGAGCGAAGCGTTCGCGACCGCGCGGTTGTCTGTCGATGGGCTTCTGCGGCCGATTCCAGCTTCGTTGTTTGAGCGCTGGCCGCTTGCGCACCGCGATCCACAAGGGCGTTGGCTTGCGTTTGCGGCGCGTGCGCGCGTTGTGGCGTATCGCTCTGATCGCGAGGTGGTGGTGCCCGAGACGTGGGCTGCGTTTGCTGATTCTTCGCTCCGGGCCAACAGCATCTCAGGTATCGCGATCGCCGATCCACGGTTTGGTACGACACGCGGGCACATCGCGGCACTCGATGCGGCGTGGAGTGTCGCTCGCTCGATCGGAACTTCCACGAACGCGCAATCAACTTCGCTCGCGGGGAACTCGCCCACACTTGAGTCTTGGATCGATGGACTGCGCGCGAATGGCGTGCGTGTGCTTTCTGGTGGAAACGCGGCGACAGTCGATGCGGTTGCCTCGGGTGAAGTGACGTTCGGATTCACCGACTCGGACGATGTGTTCGCTGCACAGGCGCGAGGTTTACCGATCGCGTTCGCGTTGCCGAGGACGTTTGCGAAAGGTGTGGCCGGTGGCGGCACGATGCTCGTTCCCAACACGGTTGGACTCGTCGCGGGTCGCCCTGAACGCGCAGAAGTTGACGCGGTGCTCGCGTGGATTGCGTCGGCAGAGTGTGAGCGATTGATTTGTCGATCACCATCGCGCAATCTACCCATCGGCCCAGATGCGGCGACGGTTTCCGCAGAGTGCAGCGCTGCGTTCTCCGAACCTGATCCGCTCGCGTTTGACGTTGACGAGTTGGCGAAAAGTGCGGATCAAGTTGCCGCGCGGGCGCGAACGTTGCTCGAGCGTGGCTCGGAGAAGGCTTGATTGATGCCGAGTCGTCGATTGCATTCTCGGTTGCAACGCCAACTCAAGCGATGGCTTCGCCCAGCGCAAATTGCGGCAGTGTTCGCCGTTTTGATCGCGATCGTTCTCGCCATCTATCCTGCAAGTTCACTCATCGTTGCTGCACTCTTCGGTGACTTGTTTGGCGACGTGTTCGGTGCCGCGTTCAGTGATGGAACTTCGACACGCGCGACTGCGCCACTGATTGCGGCACCTGATGCGCCGAGCGGAGCCTTGGCATTACTTGCGCGAAGCATGGGTTGGGCACTCGCGGCCTCGTGTACTGCGACATGCCTCGTGTGGGGTGCAGCGCGAATTGCGCGACGAGAACGCGATTCCGCGCTGCGAACCATCGCAATGGCGTCGATCTTCGTGCCATTGATTCTGCCGCCGTGGCTCCTCTTTGCAGCGATTTGGCTTTCGGTTGGCCCCGGAACTTGGATTGGTGATCTCGCGGAACGCATGGATCAAGTGCCAATCGTTCGCATGTCGGCACTGTTTGTGGCGACCACGGTGTGGGCGATGGCACCAGCGTTTGGTGCGCTGCTTCTTCTCGGCTCGCAGCGACAAGAACGGAGCGATGCATTGCTCGCGCTCGACGGTGCGAATGCGTTTGCGCGGCTTCGTGCGATATTCGCCCGCGATGCGCGTGGAATCGCGGCAGCGATCGCGCTTCCAACGGTCTTCTTACTCTCCGAAACCACGGTCTACGACCTTGCGCTCGTTCCGACGTACGGCTTCGAAGTTCGAGCGCGTGAAGCGCTCGGCGCACGACCGTCGGAACTTCTCCTCGTGGCATGGCCTGTCATGCTTGCGGCGATTGCGTGTGTGGTGTTCGCGCTGCGGTTCGTCGCGATCGACCGTACTCGCGGGCTTCGTGCACGCGGCACCGAGCAGCGGGTAGGGTTCTCTCGTGCAGGCACGGTGCTCCTCGTCGTCGCCGCAATTCCTGCGTTGTTCTTGACGGCGCTCTTTGTTGCAGCGATTCGTGCAACGCCGCGGCCCGGAGATTTCCTCCGACTGCATGGCGCGTCTGCTGGATCTTCGCTGACGACCGCAGCGATCGCTGCATGCATCGTTGCGTTGTTCGCCGTCGCGTTGCGACTCGCACTCGAAAGCCGACGTTCGGAGCCCACGCGTCGGCTGTTTCGCATCGCACTCATCGCAGCGGGTTCGACGTGTTTCGCTGCGCTTGTTCCGGGGACGGTCCTCGCAGCAGCGCTCGAGAGTGCGTACAACCACGCCTTCACCGCGTGGATCTACGACGGTCCCACCATCTTGGTGTTGGTACTCGCGGGGCGCGCTTCGCTCGTGGCCGTACTCGTCGCGTTTGCCTCGCATCTCTTTGAGCCAGCTTCAGCGGGCCAACTTCGTGCACTCGATGGCGACGGAGTGCGCGGCGTTTGGCGTACGCATCGACACGCGCTTTTCGTGATCGCCGGAACAACGTTTGTCGTGGGATTTGCGTGGAGTCTCGGTGAACTCACGGCAAGCGGACGCTTGGCGCCGCCAGGTATGCCGTGGCTTGCAACCGACATCTTGAACGCGATTCACTACCAGCGACCCGAAACGGTTCTCCTTGGCGCGATCTCACTTGTCGGAATTGCGTGGTTCGGCGCGTTCATCGTCACGCGCGCGGTGCGTGCCATCACCGCTCGAAATCTCTCGCGCGGCGCGTCGATGTGGCTGTTCGCGCTTCTCGCGGCGGGTCTTCTGCTTCCGGGGTGTTCAGAGCGCGACGGCACGGAAACGCTGCCCGCGACCAATCTCGCTGGTGAGCCTGATCCGCCCGGATTCGATCGCGATGCGCCGCTCGTTCGTCGACCACTCGATGTCGTGCAAGCGCTCGAGGGTGTGGGCCGCGGCAAGGGGCAGTTCAACGGACCGCGCGCACTTGCGACCGACGTTGTGACTGGCGACATCTACGTCATCGACAAGGATGCGCGCGTCCAGCGGTTTGCACGCGATGGCACGCAGATCTGCGAGTGGCGTATGCCGAAGAAGGACCGCGGCAAACCTGTTGGTGCAACGGTCGCGCCCGACGGTTCGCTCGTCGTTGCGGATACGCACGAGCATCGCATCGTCGCGTACAGCCCCGAAGGCGAGATCCGATGGATGCTCGGCGAGTATGGACGCGACCATGGGCAGTTCATTTACCCGACCGACATCGCCTTCGCGCCCGATGGTCGGATGTTCATCGCGGAATACGGCGGCAACGACCGCATCCAAGTCTTCGATCGCGATCGGCGCTTTCTCTATGCCTTCGGAAAGTCAGGCTCGGGTCCCGTCGAGTTTCTGCGGCCACAGGCGATGGCGCTCGATGCTGCGCGCGACGAACTCTACATCGTTGACGCAGGCAATCATCGCGTGCAGGTTGTCACGACCGACGGCGAGTTTCGCCGCGAGATCGGCGGAACGGGTCGCGAGGAGGGGAAGCTCGCCTACCCCTTCGGCATCGTGCTGCTCATCGATGGAGTCCCAGTGACTTCGCAAACGCACGCGGAGTCTTCCGACGAGCCTGCAGGTCGCGCTGGGGAAGTCCGCGCATCCGAAAGCGGCTCTGTCGATTCCGCCGTTGCCGCGTCGTCAGAGGATGAACGCCCACGCGAAATTGTCGTGGTCGAACACAGCAACCATCGCGTGCAACGACTCGATGCCCAAACGGGCGAAGTGCGTGCGGTTGCCGGCGGAATCGGCCGCGAGAAGGGGCGGCTCAAGTATCCTTGGGCGGTCGACGCGATGGGTGTCGGCGCGGATGGAAGAGTGGTGCTCGCGCTCTGCGATCAGGGCAATTCACGCATCGTTCTCTTCCAACTTCCAGAGCGGCTTCCGTAGATCATCTTATCGTCCCACGCAGCACTTCTCGACAGGTATCCACGCTCTCACGCACGAACCGCTCTCTTCGACTTCACCATCATGCAATTCGAGCGCCCCATCTTCCTCTTCCTTCTTGCCTTGCTCGTGCCCGTGGTGGTGCTTGCATGGAAGAGTCGGAAGAGTGAAGAAGCGTGGAAGTGGTGGTCGAGTCTTGTGCTGCGCACGCTCGTCGTACTCGCGCTTGTCGTGGCGATTGCGCAGCCGTCGTTTGTTCGTCGAGGCGAAGCACTCACGACGGCCTTCGTGCTTGATCGCAGTCGCTCGATTCCGCAGCCGCTCTTGAAGCAATCGCGTGAGTTTGCGCAGCGGCTCGTCGAGCAAAAAGAGAAACCTGAAGATCGCGTCGCAGCGGTCACCGTCGGACGCGAAGCAGAAATCGCAGCGCAGCCCGACGCGCGTTCGATCATCGCGGGTGACGAACACGCTGGTGATCGCGACGCGAGCAATCTCGCCGCGGGCATTCGACAAGCGTTGTCGATTCTTCCCGCCGACACTGCAAAGCGCATCATTCTGGTGTCGGACGGCAACGAGAACGTGGGCAACGCGCTCGCGGAAGCGGATGTCGCGAAAGCGAACGGCATTCCGATCGATGTGATCCCGCTCGAATATGAATCACCAAACGAAGTCGTCTTCGAAAGTTTGAAGGCTCCGACGCGCGCGCGACCTGGGCAAACGCTCGATCTGCGCATGCTTTTGCGCAGCCAACGCGCTGCGCGCGGTACGGTTTTCTTGCGTGATGGTGGGCGTCCAGTTGATCTCGATCCCGACAGCCCTGGCGACGGACTCGCGGTTGATCTCGAGCCAGGCCCGCGCACGATTTCGATTCCGTATCCAGTCGAAGGCGCAGGTACGCGTCGATTCGAAGCGGTGTTCGAACCTGCCGACGACTCGCAAGACGCAGGCCTTGAGAACAACCGCGTCACTGCGGTGACATTCGTCGACGGCGAGGGCATCATTCTCGTTGTTGACCCAACCGATGGCGAAGCGACCGCGCCGTTCATCGACGTCCTCCGCAAGAGCAACCTCGAAGTTGCGGTCGTGCAACCAGAAGCACTCGGCGGAGGAAGCGATGTCTTCTCTGGGTACGACGCGATTGTCCTCGCGAATGTCCCCAAGTGGTCGATTGATGGCGAGACCGATCGCTTGCTTCGCGCGTATGTGCATGACCTCGGCGGCGGGCTTCTCATGCTCGGCGGCGATCAGAGTTTCGGCGCTGGTGGTTGGATCGATAGCGACGTCGCATCGGTTCTTCCGGTGAAACTCGATCCGCCCGCCACGCGGCAAATGGTGCGCGGCGGACTCGTCCTCGTTGTCCACTCCTGCGAAATGCCGCAGGGAAACTACTGGGCACAGCAAGTTTCGATCGCTGCGATCGAAGCGCTCACGCGCCTTGATTTGATCGGGATCATCACGCTCGTGAACGGGCCGACGTGGTCGCTTCCGCTCCAAGAGGCGGGCGACAAGTCGAAAGCGGTCGCGGCCGCGCGATCGATGATCGTCGGCGACATGTTCGATTTCGAGGGTTCGGTCGCGATGTCGATCAAGGCGCTCGAAGAATCGCGCGCCGGCCAACGCCACATCATCATCATCTCGGACGGTGACCCCGCGCCGCCGACGCAGGCGACGATCAATCGCGCGATTGCAGCGAAGGTCACGATCACCACGATCATGGTGTCGGGGCACGGTACGCAGCAAGACTATGTCAATATGAAGTGGACGGCGGAGTCGACGGGCGGCCGCTTCTACGAAGTCACGAATCCGAAGAATCTCCCGAAGATCTTCACGAAGGAAGCGGCGGTCGTTTCGCGCAGCCTGCTCGTCGAGGGTGATTTTCAACCGTCGGTCGCGCCGAGTTCAAGTGGTCCGTTGCGTGGCGTTGCAGCGGTCCCCGCGCTGGCGGGCTACGTCCTCACGGTGCCGCGCGAAGGTCTCGCGCAAGTCGAGATCGCCAACCAGACGGCGGAGGGCGTGGATCCCATCTTCGCCTATTGGAATCACGGGCTTGGCCGTTCGATTGCGTTTACATCGGACGCGGGTACGCGTTGGACGAAGTCGTGGACAACGTGGGGTGAATATCGCGCGTTCTGGGAACAATCGATGCGCTGGCTGCTGCGACCCGCAGTGCCGACCAACGCGCAAGTGCGATCACGCGTCGAGGGCGACACGGCGATCGTGGACCTCGAAGCAACCGATCCAAACGGTGGATTCGCGACCAATCTTGATCCCACCGCGATGATGGTGACGCCCGCTGGCGACACACGCGAGTTGACCGCCGTGCAAATTGGTCCTGGTCGTTGGCGCGCGGAATTCCCCGTTACTGAAGCGGGTTCGTACCTCGTCAACTTCGGACTTGGAAAGTCGGACGACGGCCGTCGCGCGAGCGTGCAAGCCTCGGTGAGCGTTCCATATCCCAAGGAGTTCCGCACGGTGCGCGACAACCGCGCGCTGCTTGAGCAGATCGCAGATCGCACAGGTGGTCGCGTCCTCTCGATGGGCAATCCCGTTGCCGTCGACGCATTCTTGCGTGAAGGCTTGCCGATCCCTGAAAGCGCGCGACGCATGTGGGATCTCATGGCGATTCTCGCGGCGGCGCTCTTCCTCTTGGATGTCGCGGTGCGGCGTATCGCGATCGATTGGGGCGGTACGCGCGAAGCGCTCGCTGGTCGTGTGACCACGCGCGAAGCAGGCGAGGGCACAGTCGCCGCGTGGAAGAAAGCGCGCCAACAGTCTGACGCGCGGCGTGCATCACCAATTGCGGGAGGGGCGCAAACCTCAGATGCGTTGCGCGAAACGCTCGAGAAGGGCCCTGCGCTTGATGTTCGCGCGGAGATGCGCGAAGGAGGATCGACACAACCTTCTACACAACCTCCTCGTGGCAGCGCGGCCGCATCGAACACGTCGAGCGGTGATGTTCCCGCGAAGGGTGCCGATCAAGCTGAACAAGACACAACCTCGCGCTTGCTGCGCGCGAAACGCCGCGCAACGGGCAGCGGTGATGATGATGGCGCGAGCGGCGGAAGTGGCGGCGGAAGTGGCAGCGGAAGTGGGGGCCCGCGTGGCTGACGCGCCGCTTCACAGTCCGCAGCGGCCTCGCTCGTTCCGCGACGATGAACTCGCGCTTGAAACGGCGGGCATTGAAGACCTCGAAGATGTACGCCGCCGTTGCGCGGCATTTCGCGGTGTCTTCGATCGCTTGCGCACCGAGATCGGGCGAACACTCGTCGGCCAACGTGAAGTCGTCGACCTCGCGCTCGTCACGCTCTTTGCGAACGGGCACCTCTTACTCGAAGGCGTGCCCGGACTCGGAAAGACGCTTCTCGTTCGCTCGCTTGCGTCAGCGACAGGCCTCGGTTTTAGTCGCATTCAATTCACACCCGACGTGATGCCCGCGGACATCACAGGCACATCGATCTTGATGGAAGATGAGGCGACGGGCCGCCGCGAGATTCGCTTCCGCCCAGGTCCGCTCTTCACGCAACTTGTGTTGGCCGACGAAATCAATCGCGCGAGTCCGAAGACCCAGTCGGCGCTTCTCGAAGCGATGCAAGAGCGCAGCGTGACGGTGGGTGGCGAAACGCGCGATCTCGGTCGACCGTTCTTCGTCATGGCGACGCAGAATCCGATCGAGCAAGAGGGGACATTTCCGCTTCCCGAGGCGCAACTCGATCGCTTCCTCCTCAAGGTCGAGGTTCCACCGCCAGATCGTGAAACACTGCGCGAAGTGCTCGAACGCACGACGAAAGCCGACACGGTGATGCCGTCGCAAGCAATCGATGCGAGAACAATCGTCGCCGCGCAGAAGTTGGCGCGTCGCGTGTATCTCGCGCCTGAAGTGCAAGACTGGATCGTGCGTCTCGTGCTCGCGACACATCCAGATGGCGAGTTCATCACGCCAGAAAATCAACGGCTCATTCGGATCGGTGCAAGTCCACGCGCGGCGCAAGCACTCGCATCCTGCGCGCGTGTTTGCGCGCTGATGGCAGGGCGATACCAAGTGTCCTTCGGTGATGTGCGACGCATTGCACGCGCGGCGCTTCGACATCGCTTGCATCGCTCGTTTGAAGCGGAGAGCGAAGGCATTACGAACGATGAGATCGCGCGGCGCGTGATTCAGTCGACGCCGGAGATGCCGCCAGCTTCGAAGGTTGTTGCGACACCTTCTCGCGGAGGTGCCGTATGAGTGCCGCGCAGCCAACGCTTCGCAAACTCGATGATCTGCTCGATTCTCGCCTCATGGCGAAACTCGACGGCATCGACGTGATGAGCCGCAAGATCTTCTCGGGCAAATTGCAAGGCGAACGTCGCTCACGTCGACGCGGTCAGAGCGTGGAGTTCGCCGACTTTCGCCCATACGTCCACGGCGACGATCTGCGCTTCGTCGATTGGAACATCTTCGGCCGCCTCGATCGGCTCTTCCTCAAGATGTTTCTCGAAGAGGAAGATCTCTCGCTCATCATCGCGCTCGATACGAGTGCATCGATGCGATCGGGTTCGCCCGATACGTTCGACTACGCGCGTCGCGTTGCGATGGCGCTTGCGTACGTCGGGCTCGTGAATCAACATCGCGTGTCGCTTGTTGGTTTCTCGCAGGGCCGCGTCGAGCGCGCGAGCAACTTGCGCGGACGACGCAAAGCGGCGGACGTCGCGCAGTGGCTTCTGCGGCAACAGCCCGAGGGCGGATCAGGCTTCGAAGAGGCGATGCGCCTCGTTGGAACCGCACGGCAAGGCCGCGGCGTGATGATCGTGCTCTCTGACTTCCTCTTTCCTGAAGGGTTTGAGAAGGGGCTCGGCATGGTTGCGGGGCGCGGGTTTGATCTCTTCGCGTTGCAAGTGCTCGCGCCGCAAGTCGTCGATCCCGCGCGCGAAGGTGGCATCCACGGCGATCTCGTCCTTGTCGATTCGGAAACGGGCGTGGAAACCGAAGTCACGGTGACGCCGGAATTGATTCGGCTCTATCGGGAACGTCTTGACCGCCTGTGTGGCGCGATTCGCGCGTATTGCACGCGCCGCGACATCGTGCATCTCGTGGTCGAGAGTTCGACGCCTGTTGAAACACTCATGCTTGAGTACTTGCGCCGACGAGGGCTCCTCCGATGAGTGCCCCGAACGAGATTCTCTCCACGACGCAACTCCTCCCGTCGGTGCAGATTCTCGCGCTCACGTGGGTGACGCCGCTCGCGGGAGCCATTCTCGGCGCATCGATTCTCGCGCCGCTCGTTGCGCTCTGGTTCCTCAAGTTGCGTCGCAAGCGTCGCGTCATTTCGAGCACACTTCTTTGGTCACGCTCACTGGCCGATCTTCGGGCGAACACGCCGTTTCAGCGCATTCGCTTCAGTTGGCTCTTACTCCTCCAAATTCTCGCGATCGTCTTGATCGCACTCGCGCTCGCGCAGCCTGAAGCCGAGGGACTCGGAGCGAGCGGCGGTCGACACGTGCTCTTGATCGATCGATCGGCGAGCATGAACGCGATGGAGACCGCGGAGGAAGACGGAACAACGATCGATCCGCCGATCGCGCGACTCGCGCTTGCGAAAGAAGCCGCGAAAACCCGCGTGCGTGAACTTCTTGGTGGCGGATGGTTCAGCAAGCGCGCGTCGGAAGTGATGATCGTCGCGTTCGGTTCGCGTGCCGAAGTTCGTTCGCCCTTCACCGACAACATTTCGACTCTCGAATCAGCGATCGATGCCATCACGCCGACCGATGAGGCGACGGTCCTCTCGGAAGCGCTCGAACTCTCGCGTGCGTTCACGTCGAATCTCAATGTGGCCGACGCGCGCGGTGAGAAGAACGAACTCCCCGTCGGCGAACTCCCGACGATTGAGTTGTATTCAGACGGGCGTGTTTCCGATCTCGCCACACTCGCGCTGCGCGAAGGTGAAGGCATCGTCTATCACCGCGTCGGTGCCGCGAATCGCAATCTTGCGGTCGTCGCGGTGAGTGCGGATCGTCCGCCGGAGCAGCAAGATCGGATTCAAGTCTTCGCGGCGCTCGTGAATCCGCGTACGGAACCTGCGTCCGTCACGGTGCAAATGGCGATCGACGGCACCGTGCGCGCGGTCACGCCAGAGAAGATCACGATTCCCGCGGCCGCCGAGCGCGACGGACAGTGGATGCCAGGTCGCGCGCAAGTGGTTTTCCGTCCGGTGGAACAACCGAACAACGCGTCGATTGAGGTCGCGATTGTCGAGGACGATGCGTTGCGCGACGACGACGCCGCGCTCGTCGTGGTGCCACCTGCAAAGAAGTTGTCGGTGTTGCTCGTCGCGAATGGCGATGCGTTTCTTCTCCGCACTGTGCTCGAGGCACTTCCAGTCGAGCGTTTTGCGACGATGACCCTCGGCGAATTCGAAGCGGCAACGGCGCAAGGGAAACCAAGCGGCTACGACGTGGTTGTGTTCGATGGAGTCGCGCCGACAGCGCTTCCGCCGGGTTCGTATCTCGCGGTTGGTGCAGTGCCGCCGATCGACGGGCTCACGCAATTCGGCTCGCACGAAGGCGTGTACCCGCGCATCGCGCGCGATGAGCATCCACTCTTCCGCGCGGCATCGATCGACGAACTTTACGTTTCGAAACTCGTGGCGGTGCAGGCTTCAAGGAACTTCGAGGTCGTCGCCGAGTCTGCGGAAGGCCCGATGATTCTGACGCTCGATCGCAGCGATCTTCATGTTGTGTATCTCGCGTTTGATCCGCTTGATTCGAACTGGCCGTTCCAGCGCTCCTTCGTCAACTTCATCGCGAACGCGGTGGAACACCTCGGCCGCGCGGGTGAGTCGCTGACTGGTCGCGCGTTGACGCCTGGTGAAGCAATTTCGATCCGGCTCCCCGCGGGTGCGCGCAACGGCGAGGTCGAAACGCCCGATGGTCGGAAGTTCGCATGCACCATCGACCCTGATGGACAGTTGACATGGGGGCCTGTCCAACTTGCGGGCTTACATCGCATTCGCTTTACGCCGGCGAGCGGCGAGGGCACCGAACTTCGCTTGGTCGCGGTGAACATCGCCAGCGCCGAGGAAGCGCGTATTGAGCCACGCAGTGAACTCGCGATTGGTACGCAAACGGTGCAGGGCGTGTCCGTGGGCGACAGCCGGCGCGGCGCACTCTGGCCGTGGGTACTCGCGCTTGGACTTGTGATCGTGCTCCTCGAGTGGTGGAGCTATCAGCGGCAAGTGCGGGTGTGAACTCGGCGCGCGTGTCAACTCGCCGCATGCATGAACTTGGCACACGCGTGCACTCGCCACGCGCGTGAATCGCCGCGCGTCTAGAGTGCAGATTCCAAGCGCTTCGCGCCGTTCGCGAACCTCACGCCTTCGTCGCAGCAGAACCCGCGGCGATCTCTTTCAAGACCTCCTCGTCGATTCCGAGGTACTCACGCATGTGCTGGTCGTAGATCTCTTGATCGCGGTCGCGCGTGAAATCAAGTCGGAGCTCGTTGATGACCTTGGTGCCTTGGCCAATCCACTGACGCCAGGTTTCAGCTGAGATGTTCTCGCCGATCCACGCGCCGACTGCACCACGAATGGGTGGCGACGGGAGTTTCGTTCCAGGGCGCCCCGTGCGTCGACAGACAAACGCGCCCGCGTCGCGGAGGCGATCAGCCGTTTCGGCCTCTTCCGCAAGGAGCGGCGCGTGTCGGCCGATCGACTCGAGCAACTTCGCGATCGCTTGTTGCGGAAGCCGATCGCCTTTCGATGCCGCGACGTGGAAACCCTTCTCAAGGAACACGACGGCTTTGTCTTCCCAACCTGCCTTGATCATCGCTTCGCCGCCGAGTTGATACGCCTTGCTCATCTCGGCGTTCACGGCGACGCAACGTTCGAAACTCGCGGCGCTCTCCGCGAAGCGGCCCGTCTGAAGGTACGCGTTGCCGAGGCTAAAGTGCGCCATCTCGTTGCTTGGGTCGGCCGAAGCCATCTTCTCAAATTGTGCAATGCGGTCAGCGTTCATCGGTGCTCCAGATTCAGCGCAACGTGGTTCATCGCAGTGGGGTTCATCGCAGTGGGGCGAAGGGGCGGAGTGTAGGCGATTGAGTCGTCTTGCATGTGCGTTGAGCGCCCCTCGCACAAGTCAGTCGCGCGCGAACTTCCGTCCGCCGCATGGGATGTCACGCGTAGCCGAGTCGATCAAGATCGTCTTCGTCGAGCCCGAAGTGGTGACCGATCTCGTGCAACACCGTGATTCGAATCTCCTCGCGAATGCGCGCCTCTCCGCCAAACGCGCCGTCTTCGTCTTCGCCTTCCTCCCAGCCGCCCGCCATGTCGACAACGCCTTCGCGAAAGACGTGGATCACTTCAGAGTGGTCAGGCCGTTCAACGGAGCGTTCGGTGAGCGGAATGCCCGAGTGAAGTCCGCAGAGAAGTTCATCCTCTTCGATTCCGAGTTCCGCGAGGATCTCGGGCGAGGGACGATCCTCCAAGATGATCGGGCACTCTTCGAGCATTTGCTGCACAGGCTCAGGAAGGTTCGCGAGAACCTCTTCGAACAGGGCATCGAATCGCTCGCGCTCGCGTCGTCGCATGTCAGGCACCCGCCATGCCGATGAGTTCGCTGACCGAGCGACAACCTTGACGGCTCACCCACGCATCGAGTCCATCCACCACTCGCACGGGCGAACGAGGATCGATGAAGAGTGCAGTGCCCATCGCAACCGCCGTCGCGCCCGCCAAGATGAACTCCGCGGCATCGCGCCAATTCGAGCAACCACCAAGCGCGATCACGGGGACATTCGCTTCGCGTGCAACCGATCGATAGACGTCGTAGACCATGCGCACGACGATCGGATGGATCCCAGGGCCCGACAGTCCGCCGCGGCCACGCGAAAGTCGGAACGCGCGCGACTCGACATCGATCGCCATCGCACTGAACGTGTTGGCGACCACCAACGCTTGCGCACCACCGTCGATCGCTGCACGCGCCATCGCGACGATGTCGCCGACGTTCGGTGAGAGTTTCACGAAGAGCGGCTTCTGTCGCACGCAGGGTTTGACTTCCGCCATCAGCGCGCGCAGCGCTTGCGGGTGTTCACCAAACTGCAAGCCATCGGAGGTATTTGGGCAACTGACGTTGAGTTCGACCGCCGCGAGGTCGGGTGCTGCGTCGAATGCGCTCGCAACCGCGATGTACTCTGCGGTTGAGTGTCCTGCGACAGAGCCAAAGAGTCGGCACGGAAGCGCGCGTGCAGTCGGCAACTTCTCGGCGATGAAGCGATCGAGGCCGACATTCGCGAGGCCGATCGCATTCAACATTCCAGCAGGGCTATCGATGATCCGCCACGGCGCGTTGCCTTCGCGCGGCTCGGCAGTGATCGACTTGGTGGTGATCGCACCGATGCGATCGAGTCGGATCGCGTCGGCCATTTCACGCACGTACCCGCACGTTCCTGCGGCGAGCACGACTGGGTTCGCGAGTTCGATACCTGCGAGGCTGGTTCGTAGATCGGCCACGGGGCGCGAATCGTAGCGAAACGAATGGCCTATCGACGACTGGCGCCTGCGCTCGGGCGCGTTGGGCGAGAAGAAGATCCGCGTCGTTGAACTT
>JBJOHQ010000493.1:0-5062 GCA_046047595.1 Planctomycetota bacterium
GCCGCCGCCAACACCTTCGCACGCGCGTCGTCGAATGCTCGTTCGCGGCGCACGATGTCAGGAAGTTCGCGCCATGCCTCGAGGTTGCGTCCACGCGCGCCGAGAGCACGCTCCTCGCGCCGATGTGCAAACATCGTCGAAGCGGAAGCGTCACCTGCGGGCCGCGACGCGAGATACGACTGTAAACACGCCTGTACACACGACTCGAGACACGCATCGAGCACCGGCTCGATCTCTTGGCGCGACCGATCGATGCCATCAAGCCAGAGTGCAGCGCCGACGCGGCGAAGGTCGGAGGCAGCGAAGCTGAACGCATCACTCTCGAGAGTATGGGGTTGAGATTTGCCGTCGTTGGCTCCGCTCGCTCGCGCGTTCGTATCGGCGTCCCTCGCGTTCGCGCGCGGTGCATTGCCCGCGTCATCCTCGTTCGCGAACCGATCTTCGGAGTTCGCACGGAAGAGCCGGACGCCATCCGAGCGCGTGTCGGGTTCCACGACGAACGCATCCCCCTGATCCGCCCCCACACCTGCTTTCAACGGCGCGATCCCGACCGCACGTCGGAGACGCACCGCAAGCGACTCGTCGGATGAGTTGAGCGAGAGGTTCACGAAACGCGCGTGCAGTTCGTCGGAGAGGGAGGTTTCGCCAGAGTCCATCCCTTCGAGCGGGAACGGAGCCCGACCAGCGAGATCGATTCCAGGCGAGAAGCAGCGTTCGTCGGCGAGCACGCTGCGATACGCGGTCACGCACTCGGCGACATAGCGCCCGCGCTCCTCTCGCACGAGGCGCAGCGCCGATGCGCGCGCCGTCTCGTCGAGCCCACGGTCCTCGCGAATACGCCGGAGAAGCCGCTCAACGGAGGCCCACTCATCGGAGATTCCGGACGCGAAATGACCGTCTCGACAGGCGTTCGCGATCAGTTCGACGCGCAGCGCGTCCGCGGCGTCGACGCCAACCTCGGCCTCCATCTGCGCGGCGAAGCGCATGTTCGCGTCGAGATTTGCGCGGACGAGTCGCGCGATCGACGCGCAAGCCTCGATCGCGGCAGCATTCCCGATCGGTCCGGCGGTGTGACCGTCGATCCGCTCGGCACGTCGCTCCGCCTCCGCGAGTTCGAATCCAATTCTGCGCACCGACTGGTGCTCGGACACAATGCGCGGCCACTCGGCGGCGAGCAGCGCCTCGACCGTGGCGCGCCGCTCGGCCGGGACGCGCTGCATCACGCGCGGATGAAGAAGCGCGATCGCGAGGTCGACGCACGGCGTTGTGAGGATCGGCAATCGGCCGAGCGCGGCGCACTCGCCGTCGGAGAACGCCGTGCGATGCGCGAGACGACCGCGAAAGTTGGCCTGCGCGACCGGATCGCGTGCACGTTCGATCCCCGCCTCGACACACGACGCGATCACGCGCTCCGCAAGCATCGCGTGAAGAGTGTCTGCCTCGGCCCAGGCCGCCTTGAGCGCGCGAAGTTGAGCCCGCTCGATCGCATCGTCGCCCCGCGCGTCTGTGGTCGTGGTTGCGTCTGGGGTTGTGTCTGCGGTCGCGTCCGACTCCGCGAGCCGCGCGTACTTCGGTGGAAGCCGCGTGCGCCACTGCACGCCGAACTCGGCATACGCGGCTTCGATGGCCGCAAGTGCGGTGCTGCCGGCATCGAGCACGCGCGTCGCCTCGTAGAGCACCTCGACGAGGCTCACTGGCCGCGGCGCCATATCGAGCGGCGTGTACCGACGGCCAAACGCGGCCGGAACCAACACTTGTCGCTCGACGGATCTGAAGGACGTGTCGGATGTGGGAGCGGAATCGCGCGAAGGCCCAAGCGCGAAGCCTGACGTTGCGTGCGTGTCGTTGACGCAAGCCACACTCGTCGGCACGCTCGGGCCGAGCGCCCCGATCAAAGCAGCGATGATGACGGGCTTCGCGGCGATGCATTGCATGGCGGTCATTCCCTCGAGGTGGTTCTCACAGTCGCAACTCTCTTGATAGGGCAATCACAACGCTCGTCTTCGTTGGGATCTTCGTTGTTGGAAAACTCGTCGTCGAGCGTCACGCAACTCGGCTCGGATCCATCGATCGCATCGTGGTGCACGGCCAATGGGGGCGTGCGTCGACGATCTCGCGATTTTCCTCGACCGAGCCAAAATCAACCTCAACAACGAGCGCATCAAGAAGCGCGCGAAGAAGCGCGAGAAGAAACGCGTGACGTTCGATGTGCGCCCCGCGCAACTCCGAACAAACTTCTCAATCCTCTTCGCGTCCCATCCACGGGTTCATGTCGTCGTCGTCCGCTGTGACTGTGGCGTCGTCTTTGACGAGCCCTGGAACAAGTGCCGCGTTCTCCGCACCAAGTACGCGACGCAATTCGGCAAGCACCTTCTCCGTGCGCTCCTTGCGATTGAAGCGGGCTTTCTCGACCGCTTCGACGCGCTTCTGATACTCCGCCCAACCTGTCTCGTCCATGGCACCCGTCATCGGCATGCCCGATGGCTGGGCCATTTCGCTGCTGAGTTTGTCGTAAACCGCCTCGTATTCCGCGGAAAGCGCAGCAATACGCGCGCGCTGATCTTCCGAGAGCGACGGCAAGCGCGCGGCGGCATCGAGTTGCGGCTGCGCAGTTTCCGTGCGCTTATAGATGTCGGGATAGGCACCTCGGAGAAGTTCACGCCGAACGGCGGACACTGTTTCCGCATCGCCAGCGTGTGCTTGGAACGCATCGAGATATGCCTTCACGATCGACTCGGCGAACGTGCGATCGTCGCTCTGCGCCTTCAGCATCAATTCACCGTACTCACGCGATGCGCGCTGGACGGCTTCTTGATCGCGCGTCGAGAAGACTTGCTCCACCTGACGCGTCTTCCGCGTGAGTTCCATGCGTTCACGGACACGCTCGGGGAGCGCCTTCGCGATCGCGCCGAGTTCAGCCTTGGCGCCATCAAGCACCGCGCGGGCGACGGCTGGATCAACCGATGCCGCCGCAAGCGTCCGCGTGAGCGGTAAGGGCATACCCGCATTGACGCCGCCGTATCCGACAGCCGCGCGAGAGACCGCCAAGTCCAAGCGCTCGAGTCGCAAGAGCGTAAGCAATGCATCGTCGCTTGCGAGACCGAGCGCACTCGCGAGATCTGCGTACAACTTCTCGTCGAGTTCAAACGTCAGAGTTGCGATTTGCACGCGGAGGTCTTCAAACGCGCGCGTCGCCGCCTCGTCGTACACGATCATCCCGCTTTCATCGGAGGAAATGCGCTTTGAACCGAGGTCTTGCAACCGATCGGCCATCGCTTGCATCTGCGCGTCCCACTGCGTCGTCTTCCATCCTTCAACGATCGCCTCGACCACGCTTTGTGCCGTGCTGTCGAGCCCAACCACGCGCCCGATCCGAACGACGTCGGCGGCGGTCAACGCATCGGGCGTGTTGTAGGCGTTGCCATCCACGAACGCGGAACGACGTTGCGCGTCGGCTTGCGCCGTCGCATCGGCATTCGCATCGCTCTCCGCAAGTTTCGGGGTACTCGCCACGCGGTAATACTCGCGCTCGGTGCCGTCTTCCTCAAAACCTGTGAAGGTCGAGACGTACGTGCCAGCCTTGTCGCCGAGTTTCGAACTGATCGCCTTCAGCGCCGTGTCGCCAACCTCGCGTGCACTCTTCCGCGCAGCAGCGACCGCTTCGGATTCACCCGACATCCCGAACATGCCCTCGCGACCTGGTGAATCGAGCATCACCTCGGCGAGTTTCTCGTTCGCTTGCGCTTGCTCGCGCATCCAGTTCGACAGAATGCGCGCAATCTCCGACTTGGCCTCCGCGGAGATGTCTGGGTCGCGTTCGATACGACCTCCCAAGGAACGCATGCGCGTGCGGGAGATGTTGTCCGAGGCAAAGCCGACGCTGTTGACGGTCGCGTCTGCGGCGTCGAGGCGAAGTCCAAGCCCAACCGCTTCAGGGAGTAGTGCAGCCAGCGCCGCCGCGCCTGCACGATTTGCGTCGAAGTTTGACTTGACCGACTTCCGAATGTCCACGCCGAGGGCCGCGAGTTTTTCCATCATGGCCCGCTGCTGCTGCTCCATGGCGGTCATGTCTAGATTGTTCGGGTCTGCACCTGCTGCAGTCATCGACTGCTGCATCTCCGTCATGATGTCGAAGAATCCGACGAGCGCCTTCCGAACCTGCGCGTTGTATTCGCGCGCCTGCGAAAGCGTGCGCTGCTCTTGTGAGCGAAGCGCCGCATCGAATGACTCGCGATTCTCGGCCGAAACACGGCCGAAGTACTCTTCGCGCATGGCCCGCGCGGGAAGATCGGTGAATCCAGCACCGCCACCGAGCATCATCGGGGCAAATCGAACGATGCCCGACAAGAGTCGCTGACGCTCGCGCGCTTCGCGCACGCGCTGCATGCCGCCGCGACGCGGTTCAGCAATGAGTTCGGTTGCAGAAGCGAGAAACTGATTGTCCGCGTCGGCAAGCTTCGCTTGGATACGTTCAAGGTCGCGGAGGAACTTCTCAAACTGGTCCTTGGTCGGCTGTCCGCCACTCATGCTCGCCATGACGGTCGACGCCTCTGGCTCGATCTCCGCGCGATAGCGATCGAGGTACGCCTCGTGCAGACGATCAATCGCGGCAGCTTCCGCGTCGGTTGGCATGACGTACGCCGCGAGGAATCGCTCGAGTCGCTGCGTGGTGATTGGCCCGCCGACAATGTCACGGCTCGATTGTGCGGATGCGGATCCACTAAACGACTCCAGCGCACCCAGCCCCGCGAGCCAGCAGATGGCGGCGACGAGGACTGGCAGGATGCGCGAGGGAACGAGCGTTTGAAGGTAGCGCGTGCTCATAATCAACTCCGGTAGATCCAACGTGTAGGGCAGTCAAGGTATGCGACGAAGAACAGCACCCCGCGCACGGATCGCAGAGAGTGTTGAAAAATACCCGTTTCACGAAAGAAATCGAGCGCGCTCACACGCGCCCGAGAAATCATGAAGAGGGATTTTGAAGGCAAAATTGGCTCGGAGCACCTCGCCGCGCCTCACGAACGCGGATGCCCTGCGTGGCGCGTCGAGTTACGGCGAGGGT
>JBJOHQ010000494.1:0-9187 GCA_046047595.1 Planctomycetota bacterium
GCCCTCTATACGGCGGCCATCGCGTGCTACCACGCGTTGCCCGAGGACGTACGCCAAGGTGCGCTCCGTGCAACAGCCGGACTCTCGCTCGGCGAGTACACCGCTCTGCACCTTGCTGGGGCGTTCGACTTTGAAACGGGCCTCCGGCTTGTGATGCGCCGCGGTCAACTCATGCAGCAGGCTGCCGAGGCTTCAAAGGGCGGCATGGTCGCCCTCATCGGCGCCGACGAAGCGCAGGCGAATGAAATTTGTGCGAAGGCGCTGATGGGTTTAGACGGCGGAGCGGCCGCGGGCGAGTGCCTTGTCCCCGCGAACTTCAACGCCCCCGGCCAAATCGTGCTCTCTGGCTCGATCGAGGCCTGCGACCGCGCCGTCACGGCGGCCGACGGCATCTGCCGCGCCACCAAACTCCAAGTTGCGGGCGCGTTTCACAGCCCGCTCATGGCCCCCGCGGCCGAGAAGTTGGCCGAAGCGCTCGCGAACGTCACGATCCAACCACTCGCGTGCGAGGTTTGGTCGAACGTCACCGCGCAACCCCATCAAGCCTCGAATCCGGAACTTCTCCGCAAGCTGCTGGTGGAACAGCTCGTTTCCCCAGTACGATGGGCCCAGTCTTGTGCGAATATGCTCGCGGCGATGACCGCCGACGGGACACGCGCCGAGACTGCCTTCCATGAACTCGCACCTGGCTCTGTGTTGAAGGGCCTGATGCGCCGAATTGATAAGACCTGCGAGGTACTTCCACATGACGCGCCGTAATCGCTTCATCCTCACGCTCTCCGCGCTTGCTGCGTCGAGCGCGCTCGTTGCCTGCGGTGAAGAACCACCGCCGGTTGTGACTGCTCCCCCGCCGCCGCCGAAGCCAACCGCTCCGCCGCCGCCGCCAGTGACTCCGATTTCGGAACTCATGGCGAAGCACGACATTGACCAGCGCGTCAACCTCCCCGAGGCCGACGCTCCTGCGACCGACGTCGAGCGCATCGCGGTTCTCAAGTTCTATGACTCCTTCGCGCGCGGCAACATCGAATCGCTCAAGGGCATGCTCTCGAGCGTCGACCAAGCCGAGCTCGATCGACTCGTTGAGTCGGGTGCATTCAAGGCGTCGACCGACGCGATCACGCGCATCGATGTCCGCTGCGGTCGCCAAGATTCCGATCGCTGCGCGCTCGCCGTCTTCCACGTCGGTGAAGCATTCGAACCGCAACTTTGGACGTACAGCGCGGGTTCGACCAGCGCGGAGTTTGATTCGGTTTCATCGCCACCGAACATCTTGAACCAACTCAGTGGCGACGATCACATCGCCGTCTGGTACGACATCGTGAAGAAGGAACTCGCGAAGGCTGACGAGCCCGATGTTGTGCTCGAAATCCCGCAGAAGGACTTCACCGAAGTCGAAACCGCTTCGAGCGGAGATGGCGGCGAAACTCCGGGACCAACCGGACCATCAGCTCCGGGCGGCGCTCCAGGCAAGCGCGCACCAGGCGCACCGATCAAGCCACCGAAGCCACCAGGATTCGGCCAGCAGTGAGCCGCTCACGCTGAAACGCGCTGAAAACGCGCTCAAAACTCATTGTTTGCACACAAGCCGTCGCGATCGACGGCTTGTGTCTTTTTGTCTTTGGTTCTTTTTCGCGTCGCGCGCGCGCTCGACATGCTGTCGTTGTCACACCCGCGAATCGGCACGCGCGTTTGCGCATCGTGTCGCCTTCGCGAAGCCCACTGTTTCCCACGCGCCGCAACGCTTCCGTTAGACTCGTTGCCCTCGCTGCATGCCGCAGCGCCTGGAGGCTAGAGTCATCGACAAGCGCGTCGCCATCGTCACGGGAGCAAGCCGAGGAATCGGTCGAGCCATCGCAGAACGTCTCGCCAAAGATGGGCGCCACGTCGTTCTCGTCGCGCGAAGTGCTGAAGGCCTCGCAGCGACCGACGCAGCGATCAAGGCTGCGGGCGGATCGTGTGAGATTCGTCCCTGCGACATCGCGAACTCCGCCGATGTGCAGCAACTCGTCGACGGCGTCGCTGAAACCCACGGGCGCCTCGACATCCTCGTCAACAACGCAGGCATCACCCGCGACACGCTGCTCCTCCGCATGACGGACGAGCAGTGGGACGAAGTGCTCAACGTCAACCTCCGCTCGGTTTTCGTCGCCTGCCGCGCCGCGCTGCGCCCAATGATGCGCGGCAAGTTCGGCCGTATCGTCAACATTGGCAGCGTTTCGGGCCTGTCCGGCAACGCCGGCCAAGCGAACTACGCCGCCGCGAAGGCCGCGCTTGTTGGCTTCACCAAGACGGTTGCGAAGGAAATGGGCGCGAAGAACATCACCGCGAACGTCGTCGCCCCAGGCTTCATCGAAACCGACATGACCGACATCCTCGGCGACGCGGTCAAAACCGCGGTGCTCCCGAACATCCCCGTGCGTCGCTTCGGTAAGCCCGAAGAAATCGCGGCGGCGGTTGCATACGCAACGAGCGACGAGGCAGGATTCCTCACTGCGCAGACGATCGTGGTCGATGGCGGCATGGCCGCCTGAGTGCTGATCGAGTCCCGCGACGCGACACGCGCAGTTCCTGCGCGCGGGCGCAACGGGCAGGGCAAGCACTGAACGTTTTCGCTATATTCCGCCCCCCTCGATCGCGGCGGGTTCCAAAGCTCGCTTTGGGTTGCAACACCAGATCGAGGGCGCCGAAAGGCCGGCCGTTTGTTCAGGCGCGGACTGGGGCGGAGCGTGCGATAGAAACGGATTGTGAAAGTTCGTGACAGCCTGCGGACCTCACCTTGTGAGCATTGTGCGGACCGCAAGATCACGCGAAACGAAAGCCACCAAACGCCCCCAAGGGGCCTTACGAAGGAGCAGACCGTGACCGACGCCGAGATCGAAAAGAAGGTCATCGACATCGTTGCCCAGCACACCGATGCGGAGCCCGAGTCGATCACCCGCGAGACGAGCTTCACCAACGACCTCAACGCCGACAGCCTCGACATCGTCGAGTTGCTCATGGAGTTCGAGGCACAGTTCGGTACGAAGATCCCCGACGAGCAGGCGGAGAAGATCCACACCGTCGGACAAGCGATCGACTTCATCAAGGCGAACCGCCCGCAGGGCTGAAAGGCGTCCCGCCTGTTGGCGGCAGACGCGTCGCGTTCGCACTGGGTTTTCCCTGTGGTCGCACGCGCTCTGCTCTCCGACGAAGGCGGGCGAAGTCCATGTCGGCTTCACTTTCTGAATCCGAAATTGAGGCGAAGGTCGTCGAGGCCATCGCAGATCAGCTGGGCATTGCCCGGACCGATGTCACTCGTGCAAGCGAGTTCGACAAGATCTGCGACAGCCTCGACAAGGCTGAGTTGATGATGGAGTTCGAAGATCTCTTCGAAATCTCCATCACCGACGAAGCCGCGAGCAAACTCACCACGGTCGCCGACGCGATCGAGTTCATCCAGCGCACGCTTGCAGGCGGCCGCTGAAGGACGCATCGATGAAGACCATCACGCTCCGCCGAGTCGTCGTCACCGGTATCGGTGCTATCTCGAACCTCGGACCGACTGCGACCGCAACCTGGGCGGCGATGAAGGCTGGCAAGTCCGGCATCTCGCCCTTGCAGAGCTTCCCGCAGAACGAAGATTGGACCGTCCGTTTCGCGGGCGAAATCCACAACTTCGATCCGTCGCATGTGGTCGATGGCCGCGAACAAAAGCGCATCGACCGCGTTGCGCTCTTCGCGATGGTGGCAGCCCACGAAGCCGTGCAGGATTCCGGCCTCGATCTCAAGAACGCCGCTGATCCGTACCGAAACGGCACGATCATCGGCTCGGGTATCGGTGGCGTCCTCACGATGGAAGAGGGCCACACGAAGCTGCTGCAAACGGGCCCGCGCCGCGTCAGTCCGTTCGTTGTGCCGCGCCTCATGGTGAATGCTGCGCCCGGCAACGTTTCGATCCAGTTCAACCTCCGCGGACCGAGCACCGCTGTCGCTTCGGCCTGCGCGTCGAGCGGTCACGCGATGGGTATCGCGATGCAAGCGATTCAGCGCGGCGACTGCGACGTGATGGTTGCGGGCGGCGCTGAAGCGGCCATCACGCCGCTCACGCTCTCGGCGTTTGCGTCGATGAAGGCCTTGTCAACGCGCAACGACGATCCGACCAAGGCTTCGCGGCCGTTCGATAAGGATCGCGATGGCTTTGTGCTTTCAGAAGGCTCGGCGATCGTCGTGCTCGAAGAACTCGAACACGCGAAGAAGCGCGGGGCGCGCATTTATGCCGAGCTCGTGGGCTACGGCGCGACGGGTGACGCATTCCACATTGCAGCACCCGATGAACAAGGTTCCGGCGCCTACAAGGCGATGGAAACCGCGCTGCGCGACGCTGAACTCTCGGTGTCGGACGTTGGTTACATCAACGCGCACGGCACTTCGACGCCGCTTGGCGACAAGGCTGAAGTGGGCGCGGTCAAGCGGCTCTTTGGCGATCACGCCTACAAGGTCGCGATGAGTTCGACGAAGTCGATGACCGGCCACGCGCTCGGCGCGGCGGGCGGAATCGAAACGATTCCGACCATCATGGCGATCCACGAGGGCGTCCTCGCCCCGACGATCAACCTCGAGAACCCCGACGAAGGCTTCGATTTGAACTTCGTCCCGAACGTCGCGCAGGAAGCCCGCGTCAACGTCGCGCTGAACAACACGTTCGGCTTCGGCGGCCACAATGTCAGCTTGGTCTTCAAGCGATTTATGGGCTGAGGCGTTTCGTGGGTTGAGGCGTTTCGTGGGTTGAGTCGTTTCGTGGGTTGAGTCGTTTCGTGGGTTGAGGCGATTTGTGCGCTGAGGTTTATTGCGGGCTCAGACGCGCTGTTCGCTGACGCGAAACCGCCGCTCCGCATCGCCTCCGGCTCGCGCGACCGATGCTCCGTTCCTCTTTGATGGCGTTGGGCGAGGAACAGGCGTTTTTCCGCGCTCCGACCGAGACAAAGTCGGCCGCGGGGCGAACGGCCGCCGCCCCTCCGCGGATTCTCCGAATGCCGCAATCCGAACCAAAGGTGACGCTGCTCCTTGGCCGATAAGAGCCCTATGTCCCATGACCTCGCCCGCATCCTTCGGCTCGAAGTGCCGCTGATCGTTCAGATCGCGGAACGTCGCATGCCGCTCTCGGAGGTGACCGCGCTCACGCACGGTTCGATCATCGAGTTGCCAAAGCAAATCGACGAGGAACTTGATGTCCTCGTCAACAACAGTCGCATTGGCTCGGGGCGCGCAGTGAAAGTTGGCGAGAACTTTGGCGTTCGCATGACGCAGGTGGGTGCGCTCACCGATCGCGTCGCTGCACTTGGGAGTTGATGCGGGAGTTGATGCGGGAGTTGATGCGGGAGTTGATCCTTCAACGCCGCAAGACCGCCGCTTCACAACGCCCGCGTGCGAGACTCGTTTCTAGACACCAGATCCATCCCCCGCTCGCTTGCGAGCGCTGAGAGTTAGGCCCCTCTATGCCACGCAACATCCCTGTCGGAAACGGCGAAATGCTCGTCGCGTTCGACGACCAATACCGAATGCGCGACCTCTATTGGCCGCATGTCGGGCAGCCCAATCACACCGGCGGCCATCTGCAGCGCTTCGGCATCTGGGCGGACGGGCAATTCGCGTGGATCGATTCGCCAGGTTGGACGCGCGACCTTCGCTACAAGCCCGACACGATGGTGACGGAAGTGCGCCTGCGCCACGAGCGGCTCGGCGTTGAAGTCATTTGCAACGACGCCGTCGACTACTGGAGCCCTGTCTATTTCCGCCGCGTGGTGGTGACCGACATCCTCGGGAAACCACGCGATGTGCGCGTCTTTTTCCACCACGACATCAGCGTGAATGAGTCTCCTGTCGGTGACACGGTGATGTTCGACCCGCAATCGGGCGGACTCATTCACTACAAGGACAACGTCTATTTCCTCTTGAACGGATGCTCGTCGGGCCGCTTTGGTGTTGATCACTGGGCGACCGGTGCCAAGCGCATCGGCGACGCGGAGGGCACATGGCGCGATGCTGAAGATGGCCTGCTTTCACGGCACGCCATCGCGCAAGGCTCGGTCGACTCAACGATCGGCTTTGGTCTCGCGCTTTCGCCGTGGGGCTCAGGCTCGATGCACTGCTGGCTTGCCGCTGGTCGTACGCACGAGCAAGTTGTTGCACTCAACGACAAGATCCGCGAGAAAACCCCGCAGCGAATGATGGATCGCACCGAGGCGTACTGGCGACTTTGGGCGCTGAAAGAGCCGCTCGATTTGTCACCGTTGCCCGAGCGCTTGCGCGACATGTTCGTGCGAAGCCAGATCATTTGCCGCACGCAAATCGACAACAACGGCGCGATCATTGCTGCGAACGATTACGACATCACGCACTTTGCAGGCGACACATACTCATACATGTGGCCACGCGATGGCGCGCTTGTCTCGCACGCGCTTGTACTTGCAGGTCACGGCGAACTCTCGCGAAACTTCTTCCGCTTCTGCGAGAAGGTCATCACGAAAGACGGCTATTTCCTGCACAAATACAACCCGACCGGAACACTTGCATCGAGTTGGCACCCGGCGGTCGTTGATGGCGAGCGCGTTCTTCCGATTCAGCAAGATGAAACATCGCTCGTCATTTGGGCATTGCGCCGGCACTTCCAAGTGTTCCGCGATGTTGAGTTCATCAAGTCGACCTACAACACACTCGTGGTCGAGCCAGCAAACTGGATTCTCCGGTATCGCGATCACAACGGATTGCCGCTTCCATCGTGGGATCTTTGGGAAGAGCGCCGCGGTGTACATCTCTTCACCGTTGCCTCGACGATCGGCGCGTTGAAAGCGGCCGCGAGTTTCGCGCAAGACATGGGCGCATACGACCGCGCGAGTGAGTTCAACGAAGGCGCTGAGCGCATGCGCGGCGCGATGATTCGCCACATGTGGGAACCTGAGCGCGGTCGCTTCGCCCGCATGGCGACGCCGCTCTCCGATGGCACATATCGACTCGACATGACGATCGATTCGAGCGCGTACGCACTGTTTGCCTTCGGCGCGATGGACGCGCGCGACCCGAAGGTCGTCTCGATGATGGAAGCCGTGCGCGAGCGCCTTTGGGTGAAGACCCACATCGGCGGCCTCGCGCGCTACGAGAACGACTACTACCACCGCGTCGAACATTCGAACCTCAAGGACGTCCCCGGCAACCCGTGGGTTATCTGCACCTTGTGGGTCGCGCAGTGGCTGATCGATTGCGCCGAAACCGTCGAGCAACTCGAACTCGCGCTTCCGTACCTTCACTGGACGGCCGACCGCGCGTTCCCGTCTGGTGTACTCGCAGAACAATTCGACCCGTACACCGGCGCGCCGATGTCGGTCAGCCCGCTGACATGGTCGCACGCAACCGTGATGACGGTGACGATCAAGTACCTCTTGAAGCACGCGCAACTGACGGGCCGACCGTCGGGCAGTCTGGCCGAGCGCGCATTCGGAAAATCGCGATGATGAGGAAGGTTTCCCGCGAATCCGCTGCGGGAAACGCCCGAACCCACCGCACCCGCAAGAGTTGCGGACGCGTTTCCGTTTCGCCGCCCGCAGTCAACTCGCTCGACTTGCTCGGCCGTTTCCCTTCTTCGCGCTGAACCCACATGCTTCCTCTCGACAGGCAGTTCGCAGAATCGATTGATGGCGTATCCCGCGCGCTCGCAGAGTGGTCGCTCGGGCTTTTGTTTGAACGGAATCCTGGCCTCGAGGCGCGTTACGGCAACCAAGCTCGTCCCCTCTGGAAGGGCGAGATGACGAATCGCCTCCAGTATCTCGCGGAGGCGATTGCGGCGGATCGTGTTGGCATTTTCCTCGAGAGCGTTGAGTGGGCGCGTGCCGCGTTCCTCGCGCGTGAGATGGAGCCAAACGATCTTCTCGAGAGTTTGAAGGCGCTCGAAGAAACCGTGCGCGCAGAGTTGCCCGCGCAAGTGGCATCGCGCGCTGGTCGCTTCATTGCAGAAGGAATTGCTGCGCTTGAGCGTTCACCGAAGGACGACGGTGTTGTGGCGAGTTTGCTCGACGCGCCGTACGTCGATGGCACGCGCGCGCGGCTCTATCTGATGCACATGCTCGAGCGCAAACAAGCGAAGGCTGTTGATGTGCTGCTTGAGGCGGTTCGAAGCGGCATGAGCGTGGCGGAGGTCTACGAGAGTGTGATCGCGCCAGCGCTTATCGAAGTTGGCCGCATGTGGCATCTGCGCGAAGCGACGGTTGCGGATGAACACTACGTGACGACGGCAACGCAGGCAGCGATGTCGATCCTGCGCGCGAAACTCCCTGCGGGTGACTCAAACGGGAAGTGGGCGCTGACCGCGAGTGTTGGTGGCGATCTTCACGACGTTGGCATTCGCATGGTGTCTGACTTGCTTGAGTCGGATGGTTGGCAAGTCGATTGCCTCGGCGCGAACATGCCGACGATCGACATCCTCGATCACATTCGCGATGACGTCGCCGACACTGGCGACGGCACCGCGAGCCGCGTGAAGTTCGATCTCATTTGCCTCTCCGCGAGCACGGGACTTGTGGTGCGTTCGATCGCGGATGCGATCGCTTCGATCCGCCGCGAATGCGGCACCGATTGCCCCGCGATCCTCGTCGGTGGCGGCCCATTCCGCGCAATTCCAGATCTCTGGAAAGTCGTCGGCGCCGACGGCTGCGCGTTGAGCGCGAGCGATGCCGTGCGCGCCGCCGCCCGCGTCTGCGGATGATGTGAGGGGTGTGGCGAGGCCGCGCGGCCGCCGTTCAATCACGCGTTGCACCCACCGCTACACTTCGCGCCCGATGTCGGCCAAAGCGCCACTCTCTGCAGAAGAACGTTTGCGCGCGCGCGTGGTCGAGCGCTGCGAGCGTTGTCGCACGGAGCGCGCGGTCGGCAGTACGACCGCATGCCGGTGCAGTGAGCCTGCGTGGAAACTCTTCTGCACGCGCTGTGTGCGCGCGTTTGATGGGAACGCGGCGAACGGGGCGAACCTCGCGAGCGGAAATCTCGCGAACCCCGACCTCGCGAACCCCAACCCCGCAAACCAAAACCCCGCGAACCAAAACCTCGCCGGCCAAAACCTCGCCGCGCCAAACCTCGCAAACCAAAACCTCGCCGGCCTCTGCCCAAACTGCGTTGAAATCGCGCGGACAAACGGCGCGCAACTCCGCGCGACGCTCGA
>JBJOHQ010000495.1:0-3583 GCA_046047595.1 Planctomycetota bacterium
CAGCAGTGGAGACATGTGAGTTTGGAAAAAGCGTGAGGTCGTAGCGCGGCCGCTTAGTGCGGTCGCAGCGAATTCTCGGGGGCTGCGGAGCGTATCCGACCCGCAAGATCTTCGACGGAAGCGTGAAAGCGCAGGAAGCGACGAGGTTTACTCGCCGTGTTCGAGCCGCCGCCAGAGCGAGTCTTTCAACGGCGCTCCGCGCTTGATGTGGTCGCGGATGCGTGCCTGCGTCTCGAGGATGTCGTACTCGACGCGATAGAACGTGAAGCGATCGGGCGCACCGTTCTCGCCTTCCTCAAGAATGACGTAGGACGATTTCGGATCGTGATCGCGCGGTTGGCCGACGGACCCCGGATTCAAAATGAACCGGCAACCCGGAAGCATGTCGCGATCCGTTGGCGACCATTCAGTCAGGCCCTTTTTAAAGCCAACCCAGTCGTAGCGCGCGTTCGGTTCTTCCTGCGTCAGCAGACTTTGCTCGCCCATCGCACCCGCGGCAGAAGCCTCGCGGAGGCGGCTTTCGATCTCGTCGCGCTCCTCGAGCAAGAAACCTGGGCAATGCGTGTGCCCGACAAGCGCGCTCACTCGGCGAGGATTCCCGTTCGCATCGGGGAGCGTGAGCGCACCGAAGTTTCGGCGGAGTTTCCGCTCGCCCTGCGCGATGTCCTCGGGGAAGAGGTACTCATTCACTGGCCGCGACGGCGATGCGTGCACGCAGATGTAGCGGTCGAGCAGGATTTGACGCGGCGAAATCGAGAACATGAAATCGACGCGCGGCCGCTGCGCGGCCAGAAGCTCCTGCCACAGCGGATCGGTGCGGTGCACTTTCAGGTCGAATTGCGGCTTCGGCGCGTGACGCGGGGCGGCGGCCCATGCGTTGAAACGCGCGGCTTCGTCGGCGCCGAGCACGAGTTCGGATTCGCCGCTGAGGTAGCGGATCTCAAAGTTCTCAGTGTCTTGAACGGTCAGCAGGTCGGCGGGTTCAGCGAGCGGAACCGACGTCGGGCCGTCGAAGCGCGTGCCAGCTACGTGCGAGCGAACGATGACCTTGCCGCCCTCCGTGAGTTCATAGCGATACGAACCCACGATGCACGGCGTCGGCGTCGGTGCTGCCGCTGCAGAAGAGCGTTGCGATGGAATCGCGAGCCCTCGCGCGATCGCGAATTGGCGCTTCATCCAGCCTTGTTCGAGGGTTTGGGCGCGCGTCCAAAAGACAGCGTCGCGCGCGGCCGCGTTGAAATTCGTGGGCTCATACAGCGCTGCGAAGTCGTGATTTCCGAGGAGCGACCATTCGCAGTGTTCGCGCACGAGATCGATGCACTCGACGGGATCCGGGCCGTAGCCGATCACGTCACCGAGGCAAACCATCTTGTCGTAGCCAACCGACTTCGCATGCCGCAGCACCGCCTGGAAAGCTGTGAGATTCGCGTGAATGTCGCTGACGATGGCGATGCGCATGCTGGGGGTCCCCACCGACGGCGGGGCCGTGGGACCGTGATGCTAACACGTGATATGAGCGCTCGCGACTTGGTTTGAGCGCTCGCGACTCGCTTCGCTTTCGCTCGCTCTGGCCGGCTCCCCTCGGAGTGAATCCGAGGGGGCCGAGGGGCGTGGTTTGAGCGCTCGCGACTGGCTTCGCTTTCGCTCGCTCTGGCCGGCTCCCCTCGGAGTGAATCCGAGGGGGCCGAGAGGCGTGGTTTGAGCGCTCGCGACTGGCGGCGGCCGAAGGCGGAGCGCCGCGAAGCCTGAGCAGAAGACGCAGGAGTCGCTCGTCGTTTCGTGTGGCACTACCCCCTGCGAAGCAGGAGGTAGTGGCTTGAGGCACGACCGCTGAAAACGACCAACTCGACTGGTGAGAGTCCAAAAAGATCATCAATCTTGCCATCACCAGAGGTGATGCCACACGAAACGCCACCCTTGGCCCAACATCACTCGCTCGCGCTTCGCTTCCCTCCGCGCTCGCGCCCCATCAGCCGTTCTCGGACGAACTTCCGAACCTTCCGAGACGCCTCCTCATTCGCCGCTATTCTCTCGACCCTTCGTGTCGAGCAACGCTCGGCGGCGAATCCACACGACATCGCGTGAGCGACCACCCAACGTCGCTCATCAAGCACACTGAGAAGCACGTTTGAGGAGAGGCACCTATGGCTGACGCAACGACCAAGCACTACGACCTTCTTGTCATCGGCGGCGGACCCGGCGGTTACGTCGGCGCGATTCGCGCGGCGCAAATGGGTCTCAAGGTCTGCTGCATCGAGCGCGGAAAGCTCGGCGGCGTCTGCCTCAACTGGGGCTGCATCCCGACCAAGGCGCTGCTCCACAACGCAGAGCTCTACATGGAAGCGATCCGCCACGGCAAGGACTGGGGCTTCGAAATCGATCCGGCCGCGGTGAAGGTCGATTGGGCGAAGGTCATCGGTCGTTCGCGCTCGATCACGGGCACGCTCAACGGCGGCATCGCGTTCCTCTTCAAGAAGAACAAGATCGATCACGTCGAAGGTCACGCGAAGGTGCTTTCGGGCAAGACTTCGGCTGGCCCTTGCCGCGTGCAAGTTTCGAAGGCGGACAGCGACTACTACCACGGCACGGGTGGCGAGAAAACGCAGGAAATCACCGCTGATCGCGTGATGATTGCGACCGGCGCCGCGCCGAACGAGTTGCCCTTCGCGAAGTCGGACGGCAAGACGATTCTCTCGAGTTACGACGCGCTCACCATCGCGAAGCAGCCGAAGTCGATGGTCATCATCGGCTCGGGCGCGATCGGCATGGAGTTCGCGTACTTCTTCAACGCGTTCGGCACGAAGGTCACCGTCGTCGAAATGCTCGACCGGATTCTTCCGAACGAGGACGAGGACATCTCGGCCGCGGCACTCCGCGCGTTCTCGAAACAAGGCATGGAGTTCAAGGTCGGCACGATGACGACCGCAATCGATAAGACCGCAACTGGCGCGAAGGTCACCCTCGCACAAGCCACCGACAAGACGAAGACTGAAACGATCGAAGCGGAATGCGTCCTCGTCGCGATCGGCGTGAAGGGCCGCTACGAAGGCCTCTTCGACGAGAAGCTCGGCCTGCGCGTTGAGAAGAATCACATCTGGACCGACTACAAGGACAAGAAGGAACCGACCTACCAGACGTCGATTCCTGGCGTCTACGCGATCGGCGATTGCATCGGCGCGCCGTGGCTTGCCCACGTCGCAAGCGAAGAGGCCGTCGCGTGCGTCGAGCGTTTCATGGGCCACCACACGCTCGGCGTCGATTACGCGTCGATTCCTGGCTGCACGTACTGCAACCCGCAGATCGCGTCGGTTGGCATGACGGAGAAGCAGGCGAAGGAGAAGGGCCTCAAGTACAAGGTCGGCAAGTACGCGTTCAAGGGCCACGGCAAGGCCATCGCGGTTGGCGCGACCGAAGGCCTCGTGAAGGTCATCGTGAGCGAGCCCTACGGCGAAATCCTCGGTGCGCACATCATCGGCGAAGACGCGTCGGAACTCATCGGTGAGATGGGTCTCGCGCGCCGCGTCGAAGCGACGATCGAAGACGTGATCTCGACCGTGCACGCGCACCCGACGATGCACGAAGC
>JBJOHQ010000496.1:0-5775 GCA_046047595.1 Planctomycetota bacterium
GGCCAGAGTTCGCGCGAATCAAGCGCGCGCACAGTGCCGTCGATCGAGCGTTCCCACGCTCCGTTCGCGCTCGAGGCGCGTGTCGTCGAGCGAGCGCCGCCCGCAGAGAGATCGAGTCGCGCTTCATCGCCGCGCAAATCCCACGTACCTGCGAGTTCCGTTGGTGCATTTGGCCCGCGATCGGACCCCTCGCGCGGCGGGAGCACGACACGCACTTCGTAACGGCGCGATCCCTTCACCGAAAGCGGCGAGGTTTCGGCAGTGAGCGCGCGATCAAGCAATGTCGAAGCGCTGGTTTCGTAGGGGAAAAGAAGGAACATCGCGCCGAACGCAAGCGCGATCAGCGCTGCGCGTGCGAGGCGAAGGACGGTGCGTCGATCTGCAGACCACGTCTGTCGCGCGAACTGCGTGGGGCGCGTTGATGGACCATGCGCGGCAAATGGAATTGGAGCCGACGACGAGGTCGCGTTTGCACGCTCTGCATCCAACATCGTGAACGCGCGGGAGATGCGCGCTTCCATTGCGGATGCGCGGGCGTCGCGCTCGCTCGGCGAAAGATGCGCGTCAAGCAGCGCATCGACAAGTACATCATCCGCGCGTGTGTGCGCTTCACCATTCGTCATGCGCGCACGATCGAAGGCATCGTCGGCACGCGCGCTTTGCTTCTGATTTTGATCCTCATGTTGATCGCTCATGCGCATGCCTCCGTTCCGTCGCCAAGCTCATTCGCGAAGACGCTCTTTCCGCGCAAGCACTCTGCCAGCATCGCGCGCGCGCGTTGCAAACGTTTCTTCACCAACTCCTCGTTCCCGCCAATCGCGCGCGCGACTTCCGCCAACTGCTTTGTGTCGCGATAGGTCGCTTGCACGACTTCGGCGTACATCGCGGGGAGTTTCGACACGCAATCGTCGAGCGCGACGAGTCGTTCGCGGAAACTCATCGCAGGCTCTGGTCCGTCGCCGCGCGCGCGTTCGAACTGTGCAATGTTGCGTTCGATGCAGTCGAAGGTCGAAGGGTCGGCAACTTGCATGCGGCGATGGCGGCCCGCGAGATCGAGCGCGACGAGTCGCGCGATGCCGCGGAGCCATGGGCCGAACGGCCGCGTGCGGTCGTAATCAGCGAGGCGTCGCCACGCGACAAGCACGGTTTCTTGGAAGACGTCGTCCGCATGCGCGCGCCCAGCACCCGCTCGGATCGACGCCATGAGACTCTCGGCATGCTCGCGGACGAGCACCTCGAAGAGTTCGCGGGCGGTGGGGTCATGCATGTGATGGCACTTTCATGAGCATGGATGGTTTCGACGCCGCGGCCACAGCAGTCGCGGGGTTCTTCCCGTTGGCGCACGTTCGAACCGAGGGACAACGAACGCACGGAAATCTCGATCTTGCGGACTTTGTGCGCGGATCGCGCGACGCGTGCGGCTCACGCATCGACGCCGGATTGAATCATGAAGCCCATGACCAGCACCCACGCCGCAAGCAGCACGCCGCTGAACATCATGAAGAAGCCGATGGCGAGACAAAGTCCGCTTGCGAGGACCGCAGCGGTCGATTGCGCGCGCCGCCGCGGCATGCAGCGCCCGAACACAACGGGTGTGAGCCGCGTCGCCCGATAGCCAAGCCACGCACCTGCGAGCGGTACGGGCACGAAGAGCAGCGCGGCGCTGAGTGGCCCGAGCTCGGGCCCACTCCAGACGTTGGCCGCGATGATGAGAAGCAGCAGAAACAACACGGCGACCCCAAACGGCAGCGTGAGGTAGCCAACAACGCGAAGTCGGCGGATTCGGCGGGCGATCGTGACCGACTGCGGATCGAAATCTGTGCCACATTCAGGGCAGTTGCCGCGCGCGCCGAGGCCTTCTACATGACCTTCTAGATGACCCTGCAGCGCAAAACCGCAGTGATCGCAGTGCGGCTCTGGGAGCGCGCTCGTGTATCGCTCGATGAACTTCGGCGACTCAGGCATACGCGGAAGGTCGCAGGAAGACGGGCCTCGCGCAAGCCGCGGGCGTACCCGCCCTCACCTCGCCTCACCTCGCCTCACCCTCGCCTCGCCCTCGCCTCACCCTCACCCTCGCCTCGCTCTCGCCTTGCTCCGTCAGCGCGCACTCGCCATGCGCGGGTAATCGTTGTAGCCGCGCGCGCAGTCGCCGTAGAACGTTGTGTCGTCCCACGGCGCGAGTTCGGCGTTCGCCGCGAGGCGCTCGGGAAGATCGGGATTCGAAATCGCGAGGCGCCCAAACGCAATCGCGTCGCCGAGACCGCGCTCGATATCGCGCTCGGCCGCGGCGACATCCGCGCCGTAACCATTGAGCACGATCGGGCCGTCAAAGCGCGCCTTCATTTCGCGCGCGAGTCGTTCGGAGAAGTGGCCATTCCAACCGTCTTTCGGCCAGTAGTGGTTGAAGAGGTGGAGGTACGAAAGTCGACGCTTGCCAAGCTCCTCAGCCACGCGCTCCATCAGCACTTCGTCATCGTGATGATGCGGAAGATCGTTCACGCTTCCCATCGGCGAGAGCCGCACGCCAACGCGTTCATGCGAGAACGCCTCGCCCGCGACGTCGACGACGTGCATGAGAAGCCGCATGCGATTCTCGATCGAACCGCCCCACGCATCGTCGCGTTGGTTGAGGCTTCCTGAGAGGAACTGGTTGATGAGGTAGGAGTTGGCGGCGTGCACTTCGACACCGTCGAAGCCCGCGGCCTTCGCGCAGCGCACGGCGTGTGCAAAGTCGTTGATGACACGCGCCATCTCGTGTGTTTCAAGTGCGCGCGGCATGCTCGCTTCGACGCGTTCGCGACGGCCATCGGCGTGGCGGATGCTGACGTAGCCCTTCGATCGCACCGCGACCGGTGCGACGGGCGGCTGGCCATCAGGTTGATGCGCGACGTGACTGACGCGGCCGACGTGCCAAAGTTGACAGTAGATGCGTCCGCCGGCGGCGTGCACGCGATCGGTGACGAGTTTCCATCCCGCGATTTGCGCTTCGGAGTAGATGCCGGGCGTCTGCGGGTAGCCCTTTCCTTCGGGAGAAATCTGCGTGGCCTCGGTGATGAGGAGCCCGTACGACGCACGCTGCGCGTAGTGCTCAGCCTGCAATTCGCCGGGAATGTCGCCGGGCTGCTGCGCGCGCTGGCGCGTGAGTGGCGCCATGAAGACGCGGTTTGGGCAGGCGAGCGAGCGAAGCGCGATCGGTTCGAGAAGCCGCGGGTGGTTCGAGTGCTGTGGCATGGCTTGCTGCATGTATTACTGCGTGAATCACGCGGGCTTCGCGCCCGCGTTGGGCGCACATGTTCGCAGGAAAATGCTTCGTCGATGCGCCGCCGTCAAGACTTCTCGCGAGCAATTACACTCGCTGAACGGTTCGTCCTCCGACTCAAACAGACCCGCTCGCACCATGAAACGCTTCACATCTGCAACATTGTCCGCCCTCGTGCTCGCCGCAGCGACCGCTCCGCTCGCATCGTGCAACACCGCGCCGAAGTACGCCAATCGCAAGTCGTTTGCGCTCGAAGCGAAAGCAGCCGAAGCGTGGTTCGAAGAAAACGTCAGTGGCTTCCGAGAACAAGTCGGAAAGAGCGGCGGCTACATCGTTTTCCCAGACATCGGCGAGTGGGGCGTCATCTTCGTCGGTGGCACATTCGGTCGTGGCGCGGTCTTCAGTGCCGATGGCGCGCAAATTGGTTGGGCGGCGATCAATCGCACGGCGCTTGGTGTGACGCTCGGTGTGCAAGGCCAAAAGATGGCGATCGTGCTTGAAAATGAAGACACGATGCGCAAGTTCAAGGATGGATCATGGTCGGGCGATATCGCCGCAACCGTGGTGGCCGCAGAAGCGGGAACCGCAGCCTCGAAGCCGTTCGAAAAGGGAGTCGCGGTGTATGTCGGTGACCAGTCGGGATTGATGGCGGGCGTTTCGATTGCGCTCTCGCATGTTCGTTACAAATCGCTCGCCGATCTTGAGTGATGCGCGCGGCGTCGATCGCAGAAGACATTTCAGGTGATTTCCGCCGCGAGCAGATTGCAGGCTTCGTTCGGCAGGGTTGCTCCGTTATCTTGCGTTCGCCGCAGACGCGAATGAGTCGTGTCGTGCGCCCAACTGAGGAGCCTGAGATGCAAGATCACACCCGTCGCGAATTCCTCGCCCTAACCGCCGCCATCAGCGCCGCAGGGCTTGTTGCTCCGGAAGGCTTTGGCCTTCGCATGGCGTCTGCGCAAGAGGCGAAAGCCGCCGACGCGAAGTCGTCGGCATCCGCCGCGGGCGCGCAGGCTGCTGGCAAGGTTGTCCGCATCGGTCTCGTCGGTTGCGGCGGTCGTGGCTCGGGTGCTGCGAACGATTCACTCACGGCGAACCCGAACGTGAAACTCGTTGCGATGGCCGACATCGATCTCGCGAAGGCGAAGGCCGCGCGCGACGCGCTGAAGGAAGCGCATGGCGAGCGCGTCGACGTGAGCGATGAGCGCATCTTCGGCGGCCTCGATGGCTACCAGAAGATCTGCGACTTGAAGGATGTCGATCTCGTGTTGCTCGCGACGGCGCCAGGTTTCCGCCCGATCCACATCGCGGCGGCCGTGGGCGCGGGTAAGCATGTTTTCGCGGAGAAGCCGGTGTGCGTTGATACGGCGGGCTACCACATCTGCTGCGCCGCGCATGATCTCGCTGCGAAGCAAGGCACCGCGATCGTGACGGGCACGCAGTATCGCCGTCAGCCAAGTTTCATCGAAGGCATCAAGCGGATTCGCGAAGGCATGATCGGCGAAGTCGTCGGCATGACTGCGCGTTACTGCTCGAACGGCATTTGGTACCGCGAGCGTCAACCAGGCATGAGCGACATGGAGTACCAGATCTACAACTGGATGCACTTCATCTGGCTCTCGGGTGACCAGATCGCGGAACAAGCGGTGCACAACATCGACATCATTCACTGGGTGATGGGCGGCCCGCCGACGCGCTGCTTTGCATCGGGTTCGCGCTGGAATCGCCCCGCAGACAGCGAAATGTGGGACTCGGTGTCGTGCGACTTTGAGTGGGCGAACGGAAAGATCTGCTCGTTCACCGGCCGTCACTGGCCGAACTCCGACAACCAACTCGACAACGTTGTGTACGGATCGAAGGGCGTCGCGTACCTGCGCGCGTTCGATGCGGGCACGCAGATCTACGACCACTCCGGCAAGGAACTCTTCTCGATCAAGGGCAACCTCGGCGCTGCCTACCGACAAGAGCACAAGGAGCTCGTCGAGTCGATCAACGCGGGGAAGCCGATTGTCGAACTGCGGCAAACCGCCGAGAGTTCGATGATGGCCGTGATGGGTCGCGAGTCTGCGTACTCGGGGCAAATCGCCACGTGGGACTTCATGGTCAACAAGTCGAAACTCGATCTCATGCCGAAGCTCGTGCAGATTCCAGGCGACGCGCCCGCGCCGTTCGTGCGAAAGCCAGGCGAGTATCGCTTGCAGTGAGTTTCGCCTGAGAAAGGCGAAGAGAAGAAACAAAGCACGCGAGGCCGACGTTCGAACCGTCGGCCTCGTGTCGCTTTCGAGTGCAACAATTCCGCAGGCTTCCGCGTCGTCGAGCCTCGCGATACTCGCAGCGGCGAGCCGTTTCGCGCATCGGATGGTCGCTTACGCTCGCTTACAGATGTATTACGAATCCCACGCGCTCAAGACGATGGCGAGATCAGACGCGCCGACGTCGCCGTTTCGGTCGAGATCCGCGGGGCAACCTTTGCAAGTTCCCCACGCGCTGAGCAACAGTGCCAAGTCGCCGCCGCCGAC
>JBJOHQ010000497.1:0-4980 GCA_046047595.1 Planctomycetota bacterium
CGATCCGTCGTACTTGAGCTGTGCGTCAGCTCCGATCCACCCGACTGCACCGACTCTACTGAAGTCTCAACGCGTGCGCCGAATACGCCGTCGGAGACAACAATCGAAAGTCGGTCGCCAACACGCACATCCCGCGTCGATCGAACGAGCGCTCCCGCTGACGTCGTCACGATCGAGTAGCCGCGCGCGAGCGTTTCTTCGGGACCCGCCGAACGCAAACGCTTCTCGAGATTGACAAGCGACAGTCGTTCCGCGTGAAGCCGAGTGCGAACCGCGCGCTCCAATCGCGGACCAAGCACCGCGATCGCTGCGCGCGCCGCTGCAGCGCGAGCAGCTGGTGCCTGCGCTGCGAGCCGCGATCCCAACATGTCCACCGCGCGCTGGGAAAATCGAACGCGATTCGAAATCGCCGTACGAAGTTGAACTGAGGTGCGCTCAATCAATGCCCGCGTTCGCGCGATTCGGAGGGCTGGCGAAGTTTGCTCATGCAATCGCGCGAGTCGCGCCGTGGCCTCGCGTCGCGATTGAAGCGCCCAGCGCGTGGCGTTGCGCAAATCACGCGCCGCGCGATCGACGCGCTCGATCAGCGCAGCGGTATCAGGCAGCAAGTGCATCACCGCTTGGGTAGGCGTACTCGCGCGACGATCCGCCACCAATTCAATGATGCTCGTGTCGATCTCGTGCCCAATCGCTGCCACCAACGGAATGCGCAGCGCGTACGCCGCATCTGCAACCGCGCGATCATTGAACGCACAGAGATCTTCGCGCGACCCACCGCCGCGTGTCACGATGACCGCATCAATCGCAAGCGAAGCAGCGCAACGATCAATCGCACGAAGTGCACGTGCAACTTCCGCCGCGGCACCATCACCTTGGACGCGAACATCAATCACGAGAAACTCAACGCCCGCTCGACGCTCACGCGCCGTCTTCAACACATCCTGTAAAGCAGCGCCCGATGCACTCGTCACAACTGCAACACGCCGCGGATTCGGTGGCAGCGGCTTCTTTCGCTCCTCGGCAAAATAGCCCTTCTCGCGCAGTTCCTTGACAAGTCGCTGAAACTCGATTTCAAGTGCGCCCACACCTTGCGGTTCGATTTTCGTCGCGTAGAGCTGCGTTTTCCCTTGCGGCGCATAGTGCCCGATCTTGCCTGTGACAACGACCGCATCGCCCTCTTTGGGCGTGAAGGCCACGCGCGCTGCATCCGACTGCCACATCACACAAGGCAGCACCGCGCGCGCATCTTTGATTGAGAAATACCAGTGCCCTTTACGCGAGAGATTCGCGATTTCTCCGACGACGCGGAACTGTCCGCGCATCGAATCCTCAAGCGTCCGCGCGACGAGTTCGTTGAAGGCCGAAACCGAAACTTCTGGAATGCGATGCGCAGCGGGAGTTGCAACCGGTTTCGACGCATCATCCGTTGTAACAGGCGTCGAGACTCGTGCATCACGCATGACTCCGCCGCGTGAAGATTCGTCGACGGCCTCGAGAGACAACGGCTTCGCCGCACGCTCTTGTGGCGGATTGGTCGACGGAGTAGTTGACGGAGTAGTTGACGGGCGCGCGACAGGCGTGGGATCAAACAGGCTGCCTTCGAAGAGGCTTCCTTTGGCGCGGTTTGGATCGAACGGCGGGCGCTTCACAGACCCATATGCTACCTTCGCGCTCGAATTCGTCACGCAGGTAAGTGCAGGGCTTTGGCTTTGACTTTGGCTTTGGCTTTGGGCTCTGTACCTCCACCACGCGTTGCGCGATCACAACGAAACAACTTGAGATTTTGGACGCCCGAGTGGCTGATTCGACAAAGGACATTCTCGCGCAACCGATCGACACGTTGCCAGGCGTGAGTGATGTGCGACGTCGAGCCTTCGCTGATCTTGGCATTCGAACCGTTGCGGATCTCATCCGCCATTTTCCGTTTCGGGTCGAAGCGGAACACGGCGAAGACACGATTGAATCGCATCGCGCCGCGCTCACCGCGAAGCCGATCGAGGAACAATCGGCGAACCTCGCGATTCGCGGCACACTCGCCGCGGTTCGCCCAGCGTTTGGCAAACGTCCACGGCTCGAAGCGACGCTCGAAGATGGAACCGGTACTGCGCGGCTTGTCTTCTTCAACATGCCGTGGATGCGCGGAAAACTTCATCCGGGTCGACAAGGCATCGTCGAAGGAAAGGCGAAACTCGAGCGCGGCTACCTTGAGTTTGTCAATCCAAAGTGGAGTGAAGTCGTTGCAGGCGCTTCGACGCCTGCCCGAAGCGACCGCATGCGCGCGGTGTATCCATCGAGTGAAACGCTTCCATCTCGCACGATCGAAGACACGGTGCTCAAAGTGCTCGATCGCGCATGCGCGGCGATTCCCGAACTCCTTCCGCAAACCTATCTCGCAGAGCGTGGCTTGATCGGACTGTCGGGTCAGCGCGGGGCGTATCACGACATGCATGCGCCCGCGGATGAGGCGGCCTTTGCCGCCGCACGTACACGACTGGCGTACGACGAGTTACTCGTCTTGCAACTGGCTGTTGCCATCAAACGTCGCATGCGCGCTGCGCAGGGCGCCCCTGCGCTGCCGATCGGTGCGAAGGTGGAAAGTGAAATCCTCGCGCGTTTCCCATTCGCGTTCACGCCCGATCAACTTGGCACGTTCCGCGAGATTGAGAAGGATCTCGCTGATACGCAACCGATGAATCGCTTGCTGCAAGGCGATGTTGGTGCGGGAAAAACTGCTGTTGCACTTGCTGCGATGCTCGTGGCGGTGACCAATCGGCATCAAGCGGCACTCATGGCGCCGACCGAACTGCTCGCCGAACAACACTTCGCGTCGATTTCGCGATTTCTCGCCGGAACATCGGTGAAAGTCGGCCTTCTCACCGGCAGCCTGCCCGCAAGCGAACGCGCCCTCGTTCGCGATATGGCCGAACTCGGACAACTCGACATCGTGATTGGTACGCACGCGCTTCTCACAGGCGATGTGCGTTTTTCCGCGCTCGCCCTCGCGGTAGTCGATGAACAGCATCGCTTCGGTGTTGCGCAACGCGCAGAATTGCGCGGGAAAGCGCCGAGCGGTCAAACGCCCCACATGCTCGTGATGACCGCGACGCCGATTCCGCGCACGCTGTCACTCACGGTCTATGGCGATCTCGATGTCTCGACGATTCGTCATCGTCCGAAGGATCGCGCTCCCGTTCATACGCGCGTGTTGCCGACATCGCGTTCAACCGACGCGTATCAGTTTGTGAAAGAACGCATCGACCGCGGTGAACAAGCGTTCATTGTGGTTCCCGCAGTCGAAGAGTCAGATCTTGGTTTGAAGGATGTCGCGAGTCATCTTGATGCGCTTGCCTCGGGCCCGCTTGCGGGGGCAAGACTTGCCGCGATGCACGGGCGCATGAAACCTGCAGAGCGCGACGCCGTGATGGATCGCTTCCGTGCGGGCGAAATCGATGCACTCGTCGCGACCGTTGTCATCGAAGTTGGCGTCGATGTCCCGAATGCCACCGTCATGGTGATCGAACACGCTGATCGCTTCGGACTCGCGCAACTTCACCAACTGCGAGGACGCGTTGGACGCGGCCCCAAAGGTGGCGTGTGCGTACTCATCGCTGACGCGACGACCGATGATGGGCGCGCGCGACTCGAAGCGATCAAACAGTCCGATGATGGCTTCCGAATCTCCGAACTCGACCTCGCCATTCGCGGACCAGGTGAGCTTTTCGGCGCGAAACAAAGCGGTTTGCCACCCTTCAAAGTCGCGGATCTCTCGCGAGATCTCGGGCTCCTCGAACGCGCCCGCCGCGATGCGAGCGATTGGATCACGCGCAGCCCACTGCTCGCGGCCGAGGACGAACGCCTGCTCCGACGACGCGTGCTTTCAACGTATGGCGAAGCACTCGGCCTCGGGGATGTTGGGTAAGAGAAAGCAGATTGCTGCTTGCATCCGCGACCACAGTTGTCATGTCACCAAGTGAATGTCGACGAGCGAGCGGTGCGCATAAGCGAGAAGAAGTTAGGTGCAGAAAACTTAATCGCGGAACTCCGACACGCAACCAGCGCGCGCGATTTGCCCAACGGTTGTCGGCACCGCGAGCGCTTCGCGCAGTTCAGGAGTGATTCGCATCAACGTTGAGACGCGCACTGAGTCCTTTGGGTCGACTTTGCCTTGAGATATCGCCACATCCCGCTCTTGATTCAAGAGCGGAACTTCGTCTATGTGCACTGCTGAGAGGAGTAACCCAGCGGCAATCGACCGATCTGAACTCCACGAAAGGAACTGCAGAACGGCAAGTTCAACGCACGTCGACTGTATGCGAACCAATACATAAGAACCGGACCGCGCGATACGAAGTACCTCATCCACTTCATCAGGACGGCGCGCATTCAGAATCGAAACAACCGTAGGCGCGACTGGCTCGCATCGAAGCAGCGCTTCCAGCTTGCCTTCCGCTCCGTCGTTCGCGGCAACTTTCGAAACACTCGACGACCGTTGCGGAAATGGAATAGCGATCTCGCGCAGATGTGAAAATGGCACAAAGCGACGTAATCCCCGCGAGAAATCGATAACTGACTGTTCTGACTGCACCGAGAGAATGATCACCCGTGCTGATGGCATGAGCCGCTGCTGTTGGATGAGGGATTGCCAAAAGTCGATGGATTCAACACAGTTCGATGCTCGAACCAATCCCTCAAACCGAACCTGAACGACGGAAACTGCACTGTCGTTCCCCCGAGTAAGTTCGCGCTTGGGCGCGATCCAAATTGAAAGGTCGAGTTTGCCATGCGGCATGGACAAACTCACTCGCCCTCGTCCGCCGACTTGTGTCGAGATATGTGTCATCGTTCCGACCATCGCATGAAGCGCTGGCATCAATTTCAACGGCAGCCGATCCCGAACGATGCTCCAACCTGAGACTCCATAGCGGAGGACTGCCTCGTTCTGTCCTATGGTGATATCGAACCACTCCTGTCGCGAATGGT